>JBARBE010000021.1:0-19248 GCA_049792735.1 Candidatus Acidiferrum sp. | reverse complement strand
GCGTGTGCGCGCCGCGGGCTTTGGAGTGGCTGGGCCGGTCATCGAGAATCGCGTGCGCGCGACAAATCTTCCCTGGACCGTTGACGCCGCAATTTTGGCCAGCGAACTCGAACTTTCCGAAGTCGTACTCATGAATGATCTGGGCGCCACGGGACATAGCATCGAGCATCTCGCGCCCGAAGAATTCTGCGTGCTGAATCCGGGCGCGCCGGAACACGGGGGAACGCGTGCGCTGATTGCGGCTGGGACTGGACTGGGCCAGTCCATTCTGGTTTGGGATGGCGCTCGCTACCGCGTTGTGCCGTCCGAAGGCGGACACTCGGATTTCGCTCCGCATACCGAGCAACAAATCGAGCTCCTCCGTTTTATGCGGCGGCGATATCCGCAAGTCAGCTGGGAGCTGATTCTTTCTGGCCGCGGATTCCGCACGATTCACGAATTTCTTGCGCCCAATACTCTTCACGCTTCGTTCGAGGATCCTGGCACAGATCCTGCGCCGGAAATCACACAGCTCGGCTTGTCCAAACAGTGCCCCGTGTGCGCGGACACGCTGGATTTGTGGACCGCGATTTACGGATCGGAGGCCGGAAACCTTGCGCTCAAAGTTCTCGCGCTTGGCGGCGTGTATGTTGCGGGGGGCATCGCCGTCAAAATTATTGAGAAGATCAAGGACGGAACCTTTTTCGAGGCTTTTCGTGACAAATGGAAATTTGAAACGATGTTGGACGATATTCCCGTGTCCGTGATCCTCAACGAATCCGCTCCGCTGCTCGGAGCGGCTTACGAAGCACTCGCGTCGCTTCCACGCTAAAGAGAATTGCGCGTGCTGGGGACCGGATTGGCGTGCTGGCCGCCTTGGCGCGGCTCCGCCGGCGCACTCTCCAGGTCAACTCCGACAAGAATTCGTTCTCTGAGAGCTTCTAAACTGTTAAAATTGAGACAAGGTAGGACCGAGAAGCAACCATGACAGTTACTCTCAAACTGAGACCGGGGCTCGAAGCAGGGCTGCTGCCTCGGGCGGAAGCTCGAGGGATGTCTGTAGAGCAGTATCTACTGTTTGTGGTTGAGGGTGCATTACGCGAAGAAACGCCGGATACCAAGTCAGCTGAACAACACGCCGCCGCATTTGAGGCTTGGGCCAACAGCCATTCTCCTTCGGATCATCTCCTTTCTGACTATGCAGTAAGTCGCGAGTCGATTTATGAGGACCTCGATTAACGATGCGGGTCCTGCCGGACACGAATATTCTGCTTCGTTCCGCTCAGTCAAATCATGCGCTCTTCACGCCAGCCAAGCACGCTGTCTTAACCCTGCTGGGTCGCAGCGATTTGGTTTTTTTCTGTCCGCAAAACATAGTCGAATTCTGGAATGTCGCCACGCGCCCCGCTGCGCAGAATGGGATGGGCCTTCCTTGCTCAAGCGCACTAAGAGAAATCGCCGCCATCGAAAAAAGCCTGAGCTTGTTGCCCGATATTCCGGAAGTGTACGAAGTCTGGAAGCAGATTGTCTCAGACCACAAGGTTCAAGGCGTCAAGGTTCATGATGCCCGCCTTGTTGCCGTCATGAAGGTCTATTCCGTCGACGCTCTTTTGACTTTCAATTCATCTGACTTTCAGCGATTCACGGACATAACCACCATTCACCCCTCATCCTTGTCGCCATGAAGGTGGCAAACGGGGTTTCCTCTTCTCCCCTGCATTTAGCCTTATTTTTCTTGCTAAACTATTTCTCATAAGATCAGTACCAAGGAGCGAGCCATGAGCAGCGCTGTAACTACCGCGGTTATTGAAGTACAGAATTACATCGGCGGAGAATGGCGGCGTTTCGCATCATCGGAGTTTTTCGAGGTTAGCAATCCGGCGACTAGCGAACTGATCGCGCGCACGCCGATGTCTTCGGCTGCTGACGTGGATGCGGCGGTGCAGGCTGCTGCTGAGGCGTTTCCGGCTTGGCGATGCACGCCTCCAGGGGAGCGCGTGCAATACCTTTTCAGGCTCAAAAATTTGCTCGAAGAGCATATCGACGAGCTTTCACGGCTGATCACTCTGGAAAACGGGAAGACGTTCGGCGAGGCCAAAGCTGAGTTGCGGCGCGGGATTGAGAATGTCGAAGTCGCGTGCGGCATTCCGATGATGATGCAGGGGTACAACCTCGAGGATGTGACGCCGGGCGTCGATGAGATGCAGATTCGGCAGCCGCTGGGCGTGGTCGCGGCGATCGTGCCGTTTAATTTTCCGGCGATGATTGCGTACTGGTTTTTGCCGTACGCCATCGCTTGCGGCAACACTTTTATCATCAAGCCTTCCGAGCGCGTTCCGCTTAGCCTCTGCCGCGCCTTTGAACTGCTCGAGCAAACCGGCTTGCCCAAGGGTGTTGTGAATCTGGTCAACGGCGGGAAGGACGTGGTGAACGCGCTTTGCGATCATCCGCAAGTGCGTGCGATCAGCTTTGTTGGCTCCACGCCAGTCGCCAAGCATGTTTATGCGCGCTCAGCAGCCGCAGGCAAACGCGCCCAATGCCAGGGCGGCGCGAAAAATCACGTCATCGTCCTGCCGGATGCGGATATGGAGCTGGCCACGCAAATCATCAGCGACAGCGCGTTTGGGTGCGCGGGGCAACGGTGTCTCGCGGTTTCCGTCGCCGTCACCATTGGCGATGCGCAAAAAACATTTCGCGATTCCATCGCGCACGCGGCTTCTTCGCTCAAGGTAGGCAACGGCCTAGAAGTTGGCGTTCAAATGGGGCCGGTCATTTCGCGCGACTCCAAACAGCGCATCGAATCGCTGATCTCCGCGGGAGTCGGCGAGGGGGCCAAGGCCATTCTCGATGGACGCAACTCGAAAATCCCGAATCACGAATCGGGCAATTTTCTCACTCCCACCGTTCTGGATGGTTTGCCGGCTGCCAGCCAGCTTGCCAATACGGAAATTTTCGGGCCGGTGTTAAGCCTGGTTCACGCGAATTCGATCGACGAAGCCATGGATTTTCTTCGCCGAAGCCCTTATGGCAATCAGGCGTCTCTCTTCACCACGAATGGAGCGGCGGCACGACGATTCCGTTACGAAGCGCCTGCGGGAAACATCGGAATTAACATCGGCGTTGCCGCGCCAATGGCTTATTTCCCATTCAGCGGATGGAAAGAGAGCTTCTTCGGGATACTTCACGGGCAGGGACGCGACGCCGTGGAATTCTTCACCGAATCCAAAATTGTAGTGGAGCGCTGGTCGCGCCAGGAAACGCGCAAGTTCTAACCGCAGAATACCTCTTTACGTCAGTGTGGTTGGCCCGGGAATGATGGCGCGCCTGGAAGCGGTAATGGCTTAGCGTCGTGGATCCCCGAACCTTCAACAATCGTGTAAATGGAGTCCGCCACAACATTTTCCAGTGTCTCGACTTTGCCGCTGGGCCAGCGGATTTCGAGCGAGTCGATCTTCGCTGCTTTGCCCAAGCCGAAATGTAAGCGCAAGTCGTTCTGCGAAAGATAGCTTCCGCCGCCGCGAACTTCCGCGATTTGGCGCACGCCCGCGGCGCGGATGGTAACGCGGGCACCGATGGCAGCGCGATTGCTTCTTGTGCCGACCAGCTTGAACAGGACTCGGTGATTGCCGTCGTTATTCTGGTTGAGCAAGAGTGTGGGAGGTTCGCCGACATTTAGAAGGACGACATCGACGTTGCCGGTGTTTAAGATGTCGCCGAAGGCAGCGCCGCGCCTGGATTGCAATGGCAAATCCGCGAGGCCAGCTTCTATGGAGACTTCGTCGAAGGTGCCGTCGCGATTGTTGCGCTCGAGAAAAATCGGCTGGCGGTAGCGCGGGCCTTCCGTGAGCGTATCGATTTGCGGATAAACGTGGCCGCACGCGATGAGGAGATCGAGCCAGCCGGAATTGGCCATATCGAAAAAGCTGGTGCCCCAGCAGACATCTGAATAACTCGGCCGCCCCACGCCGGAAGTCCAACTGACATCCTCGAAACCGTTCGCGCCCATGTTGCGCCAAAGCGCTTTGGGCTGCTCTTGAAAGGTGGTGATGAAAAGACTGAAGCGGCCGGAGTGGTCGTAATCACCGAAATCGACTCCCATATTGCCGAGCTGCGTGCCATCACCGCTGAGGGCCACGCCAGAGATCATGCCAACGTCGGAAAAAGTGCCGTTGTGATTGTTGTGGTAGAGATAGTTTGGAACGGAATCATTGGCAACGAGAAGATCGGGCCAGCCGTCGTTGTCGTAATCGCACCATTGAACGCCAAGCCCGTAGTAGCCGACCTGATCGTGAACGCCGGCCTTTTGCGAGACTTCCTCGAACGTGCCGTTGCCGCGATTGTGATAGAGAAGATCGCTCTCGCCTTCGAGTCCCCAGGGGCCGCACTGCACTAGAAGCCCTTTATAGCGGCAAAATTTGTTGCTCCCGGGGGCGGGTATGTGGTCGATGTCCACGTGGACATAGCGCGAAACAAAAAGGTCCACGTTGCCGTCGCGATCGTAGTCGCCCCAGGCTGCGCCGGTGCTGAATCCGCCGCCGCGAACACCGGCTCTTTCCGTGACATCTTCGAACTTGCAGCCGCCGAGATTGTGATACAGAACGTTACCGCCATAGCCGGTGACAAAGAGGTCAAGCTTCCCGTCGTTGTCGTAATCGGCGACGGCGACGCCCATGCCCCAACCGCGGCGCGTGAGGCCGGCTTGCTGCGTGATGTCCTTAAAGGCGCCATCAGTCTCCTGATGGTAAAGCGTGACCATGAGGTCGCCGCCGTTGAGATAGCGGTCGACGGTCGAGCCGTTGACCGTAACAATGTCGAGGCGGCCATCGTCATCGCAATCGAAGAGGCCGACGCCGCCGCTCATGGATTCGACAATGTAGCGCTTCTCGCCGGTGGAGATGTGAGAGACGGTGAGGCCGAGAGATCTTGCCACGTCGATGAATTTCGGGATGGGAGGAATGCCGGGGCGGTTTATTTTTGGCGGCGGAAGTTTCGCGGTGGGCGGAAGAGGGACGGTGGCGCTTTGCGCACGCAAAAGTTGCGAGGAAGCGGCACTCAACAGAAGTAGAACGGAAATGATTTGAGGAGCAGAGGGGCGAGCGAGATGACGACGCATCGCAGCCATTCTAGCGCAAAGGAATTTTTGTCCAAAGGAAGGCGCGCTCGAACGAGAGGCTCTTTCGGAGCTCAGCGGCAAGGCGGATAAGACGCGTCCCTGCTATACTCGCGGGACAATGGATGACCGTGCCGGAACGCGGCGCGGAGCAGTGTCCCCCAGGAAATAGCGAGAAACACCAGAGATGGTCGAGGCCGCGCAAATGACGCCAACGCAAAAGAAGGACTTCAGCCAGCTTAAAGAAAACAAAAAAGTAACGCTCAAGACGGTGGCAAGACACCTCGGGCTTGCTGCGGGTACGGTTTCGGCGACGCTCAACAATTCGCCGGCCGCTCGCTCGATCCCGGAGCACACCAAAAAAAGAATTCTTGCGGCAGCGCAAGAGCTGAACTATCGCCCCGACTTTTTTGCGCGAACGCTGCGGATGAAACGCACTTTCACGATTGGGGTGATCGCGGAAGAGATTGGCGACGCGTACGGATCGCAGGTTATCAGCGGAATAGAAAAATATCTGACTGGAAAGAATTATTTTTTCCTTACGGTGGTTCACCGGCATGATCCGAAGCTGCTGGAAGCCTATTCGCAGATGCTGGTGGAACGGGGCGTGGAAGGATTGATTACGGTGGACACTTCGATTCTGGCGGAGCCATCGCTGCCGACGGTGGCCGTCGCGGGCCACCGGCAGATCGCCGGCGTAACGAATATCGTTCTGGATCATCGGCGCGCGGCGCGGCTGGCCCTGCAGCATTTGAAAGAACTGGGACACGAAAGAATTGCGTTTCTTCAAGGGCAAGTTTTCAGTTCCGACTCTGAAGAACGGTGGAATGCCATCAGCGAAGCGGCGAAAGATCTGGGAATCGCCATTCGGCCGGAGTTAACGATCCGAATCGATAGCACCGATTCCACACCGCGCGTGGGTTTTCCCGTGACCAAGGAACTGCTCGCGAGAAAAGAGCACTTCACGGCGCTCTTTGCTTACAACGACATTTCTGCGATTGGAGCGATCTGGGCGCTCCGCGAAGCAGGGTTGCGCGTGCCGCAGGATGTGTCGGTGGTCGGGTTCGACGATATTCCTGGAGCGGCCTTTGCCAATCCCGGGCTGACGACGGTCAGGCAGCCTCTGGTGCGGATGGGAGAAATTGCGGCGCAAACGCTGGTCAGCCACATTGAGGAACGCGACGGCTATCGTGCGGAAATCGCCATCGAGCCGGAGTTTGTGGTACGCGATTCCACCGCGCGCGTGGCACAGCCTCGGGCGTTGAGTTCGCGAATGTGAGCGAACGAGCGACGCTCCGCAACTCCGCCGGGCGTTCGAGGCTTTTCAGGGCTTGGCGAGAAACTCGCTGAGAAGCATGTGGAAGTGGTGGACGCCGTTCTCGCGTTTGACGGAATAGCGGCCGCGGTCGTAGGTCACAGAATTTAGGCCGCGCTGGACTTGCCTGCAGAGCTCGATGTCTTCCTGTTGTACTTCATCGCTGAAAGCTATAGCACGCTTCATGCGCTCGCGAACTTTCTCGTTCTGCGCGTCGTGGAAAAACCATTCGAAGATGGTGAGAGTTTTATCGTGCGATAGAGGGACGATCAGATTCGTGGAAAGATTGTCGGGATAAATGTTGAGCATCAGGTTGGGAAAAATCCAAAAATAGAGAGCTTCTTGCAGGCCACTGCCTGGCGCGTAGTAGCGCTCGATTGCGTTGCCCGGCTGGATGGCACGAATCGGGGCGAACTGCTGCGAGTAGTAGCGGTAGGTGTCGGTGCGGTATTGCGCGTAATCGATTTCGCGCATCAAGCCGGGGTGCGCGATGGGAATGTGGTAGCCCTCGAGGTAGTTGTCGACGTATACCTTCCAGTTGCAGTCGATCTCGTAATCGCGACGCTCGGCAAACTGCAGGCCGGCGAATTGGAAGCCATGGGCTTGCTCCGGAATTTTGCCAAGAAAGGCGGCGAGCGGTTCGGCGTTTGGATCGAAGTTGACGAAGATGAGCTGTTCCCAAGTTTCGCAGCCGAGCGGAAACATGCCCATGGTGCTGCGGTCGAAGAATTCAACGCCTTCGACGTCCGGCGTTCCGATGAGGCGGCCGTCGAGCGTGTACGTCCAGCCATGATAGCCACAACGCAAAACATTCTTGCAGCCGCTACCTTGCGCAATCGGTCCAGCGCGGTGCCGGCAAACGTTGCTGAAGGCACGTAGTGTGCCTTGTTTGTCGCGGACAACCACGACTGGCTCGCCGACAACATTGGCGGTGAAAAAAGTTTCTGGATCGGCGATGGTGCGCTTCGCGCCGTCTTGTTCGCCGCAGGGAGTGTTTAGCGTGCCGACGAGTTGCCAGGTGCGGCGAAAGATGCGGGATTTTTCGGTGTCGAGGACGGCGGGATCGGTGTAGAAATGCGAAGCGAGCGTGTGCGCGGATTCGATCTGCTCGTGTACGCCAAGGCGGAGGGGCGGTGTGGACATTGGAGGAGTTTACAGCAGGCGCGGGGTGAGCCAAACATCTTCAGGCCCGAACTGGTTTCTTTGATCAGTTTTGATTGGCGCGGATTTTTCCGTTGAGTGCCAATGCTTGCAACCATCGCCGGGCTGTAGCGGCTTCGCGATGGTCGGCGTGATCTTTCAGAAAGTCGCGAAGGATCTGCGCTGCGTCTTCATACAGACCTACCGCAGTGAGCGATTGCGCCACGAGCAGCGCGATTTCGGGCGCCTTGCCATTCGAGGCGGCGAGCGCTTCCTGGGACAATTTGAGGGCGTCGTCATAGCGGCCGTTCTGGTAATACGCCTTCGCCAGCGCCCAGCGCGTTTCCCACGTGCCACTTGCATCCAGCTGCAGAGATTTTTCAAGAGGCGAGATTGCTGCGGCACATTTTCCTTGGTCGCAGAGCGCGATACCCAGCGCCGCAAAAGCGCGCGCATAGGTCGGATCGATCTGCGTGGCCTTCTCAAGGGAGCTTTGCGCCTGTGCCCAGTTGCGCTGTTTCAGGTTCAGGACTCCTTGCACATACAACACGTCCGGATGGCCGGGCGCCAGACGCACGGCTTCGCCTACATACTTCTCTGCGTCTTTCAGCTTATCCGTCCTGAGGGCCTGTAGTCCCTTTTCGAGAGCCTCCCTGGCTTTCGGCGCGAGCAACGGTCTTCCCGGCACTCCCAGCGCGATTGAAGAAGCTGAAAGTGGGCGCAAGTAAACATCCACCTGCATTCTACCTGTCACTTCAATGGACAAATCTTTTTGCGCGTATTCGTATCCGGCCGCTTCGACAGTCACCGTGTATTGACCCAGACTATTGACCACCAGGATGGCGCTGCCGCGCGACGTTTCGCCTCGTCTGCTTAGCATGTTGTCATTTCGAGATATTTTCACCACTGCGGGGGTCGAAATCGGCTCCCCCGACGGGTCGTGCACCGTCACAGTGATCTCCGAGCCTTTACCTTGAAACTCGTTGACTTCGCTTCCGCTGTCCTGACAGTAGGCAGGAAGGCTAAACGCGAGACAAACGATGATTGGGAGCGAATATCGAACGACGGAGGGACAGCCGAATGCCCGGGCTCGAATGCGAGCCCGTATCTGCACCGCATTTTGGGCCTCGTGGAAAGAACGCATGAGAGTCCCCGACCGATTTGGGCGAGCCTAGCCCTGTGCTCTCCTTGCGTCAAGCGAATCGTTGCGCTGCGCTCATCGTGAGCTATGGCGTTACGGAGATTTTTTTGCCGGTGTATTCAACTGTTTTGTCAGCGTTTTGGGTGAGGCCGCCGCCGACGCCGTGGTTTTCGGTGACAAAGACGATGCGGAAGGTGCGCTTCTCCAACATGCCGGGGAAGGAGCCGGAGCGGTCGCCGATGGTGAGCGTGTTCGCGGCGTCGTCCCAAGCGAAAGGAATCGTGGCGTAGATGCCTTTTTCGTAGTCGTAGGTGTCGTTTTCGTCTTCGTAGAGAGTGAAAGCGCCGTTTGCGCCGCGATAAATGCGGAGTTCGATGGGATCAGCAGACTTCTCGGCGGCGTATTCGACGTCGGGGCCGAGCGGAAGAATGGAGCCGGCGCGGACGTAGAGAGGCATGCGATCGAGAGTCGTTGGAGCGTCAAGAGTGCGGCCACCTTGGATCGCCGCGCCGGTCCAGAAGTCGTACCACTTGGCGTTCGGTAGATAGAGGTGGCGAGTGGTGGCGCCGGGCTCGGTGACAGGATTCACGAGAATCGCGGGGCCGAAGAGAAATTGGTCGCCGATATTTTGCGCGCGGACGTCGTCGCGGAAATCCATGACGAGCGGGCGCATGAGGGTATAGCCCTCGCTGGTAGTTTTCCAGGCGAGAGAATAAATGTAGGGCATGAGGCGGTAACGGAGTTTGTCATAGGCGACGAGAATTTTCTGGGCGTCGGGGCCGTAGGACCAGACTTCGTTTTGGTTTGTGGTGCGCGTGCCGTGAGCGCGGAAAATGGGGCAGAACGCGCCGAATTCGAACCAGCGGACGTAGAGTTCTCGGTAAGCGGGATCGTCGGGATTGGCGGAAACGAAGCCGCCTATGTCGGTGGTCCAATAAGGAAGTCCGGATAGCGAATAGTTCAGGCCAGCGGGAATTTGGCGGCGGAACGTTTCCCAGTTGGGGTCGATGTCGCCGGACCAGACGGCGGCGGCGTTGCGTTGCTCGCCGGCGTAAGCGGAGCGCGAAAGGATGAAGACGCGCTTTTTGTCGGAGGCTTGGCGTTGGCCGTCGTAAACGGCGCTGGTGGTGTAAAGCGGGAATTCGTTGGCGTAGCGAGCGCCGTTTTCGGCGCCGTTGACTTTGTTGGTGACGAGGATGTTGGTTTCGCGAGCTTCAGTTTCTGGTTCGGTAGTATCCAGCCACCAGGCATCGACGCCGATTTTGAAGAGGGCGTTGTCCATCAGATTCCAATAGTATTTGCGGGCGTCAGGATTGAAGGCGTCGTAAAGGGCCTGGCCGACAGGGTGGAAACTGGGAGCGATGGTCTTGGCGATGAAGAAACCGCGCTTGTCCATGTCGTCGTAAACAGGCGAGCCAGGACGGAAATAGGGCCAGACGGAAATCATGAGATGAACGTGGTCATTGTGGAGCGCGTCGACCATGCCTTTGGGAACGGGATAATTTTTGTTGAAGACGGGATCGCCCATGATGTTCCACCAAAACCAATCCTGGACGATGTTGTCGAGGGGGATGTGCAAGTCGCGATATTTCTGGGCGATGGCGAGAAGCTCCTGCTGTGAGTCATAGCGGTTTTTGCATTGCCAGTAGCCGTAGGCCCATTTGCCGAAGAGAGGGACGCCGCCGGTAAGCTCGCGATAGTCAGCAATAATGCGGTCGAAGTCGGGGCCGTAGAAAAAGTAATAGTCGATGGAATCGGAGACTTCGGAGCTGAGGTAGAAGGCGTGGACGAAACGGTTGTTGAAGCGGCTGCGCGAGCCGTTGTTCCAGAAGATGCCGTAACCTCTGCTGGAAAGTAGAAGCGGAATGGAAATATTGGTGTTGTCCTGCGAGAGGTCGACGGCTTCGCCGCGATAGTTCCAGACGCCAGCTTGGTGCTGGCCGAGGCCGTAGAAGGCTTCCTGCGTGTCCCACATGTTGACAAAACGTTCGGAATGATAGGTTTTTTCGCCGTTGACTTCCGTTGGAGTGAGGGTGCGCGTGTTTTCCTGGGCGAGGTGGTGACCTTCCGAGTCGAGGAAAACGATGGAGCTGTCGGCGCGCGTGATTTCAATTTTCAGGCGAGGCGTGACGAGAGTAATGACTTTGGGATCGCCGGAGCTGATGGAAAAATCGGATTTTGGCCAGGATTTCTTGACGATCATCAAGTCCGAACGTTGCGGGACGTTGCGCTCGGCGGAATAGACGACGTGGACGATGGAATCCGAGCAGACTTGGAATCGAAGGAAACCAGTATTAAGGACTAGAACCGCTCCGTCGGGCTGCGGCTCGACTCCATCGACGGGATTGACGGGGACCCATTGGGCCAAAAGTGAGGGAGCGGCCAGAAAGAAAAGGAGGGCGAGGCGAAGAGATGTGTGCTTCTTGGAAAGTGGTAGTATCAAAATTATGGAACTCCGTGAACGATAACGTTAATTTATAGCGGACGGACAGTGACACATTGGCACCGAGTCTCCAGGGTTGTCAATGGTCATTGGAGGCCGAGGATTTTGGGTTTGGTTCGGCGGGCGGAATCGGCAAGTCTAAGAAAAATAAGGAGAAAGTTCGCGGAGGAAGGCCCTTTTGTGATACAAGGCGAAGGACAGGGCCGAGGCATTTTGGGGTCTTGGGAGTCGAGGAGGAAGGGAATGGCGCTTTGGGGGAGAATCTGCATGCTGGCAATTTTGATGGCATTGGGTCCGGAGTTTGCGTCATCGGCGCCGGGCAAAGAACCGCAAACGGGGGCTAAAGAGAGCGCGCACGTGGTGAAGGCGGCGTTTGGCAAGTTGCCGGACGGGACGGAGATCGAGTCTTACACGCTCTACAATTCGCGCGGGGCTTCGGCGAAGGTCATCACGTACGGTGCGACGCTGGCGGAACTGTTGATGCCCGACCGGCATGGAAAAATGGGCGACATTGTGCTTGGATTTGACGATTTGCAGGGTTACCTGGGGCAGCATCCCTATTTTGGCGGGACGATCGGGCGTTATGGAAACCGGATCGCAAAGGGGAAGTTCACGCTGGATGGAAAAGAGTATCAACTGTTTCTCAATAATGGGCCGAACAGCTTGCACGGCGGGCAGATCGGGTTTAACCGGCGGGTGTGGAAAGCCGAGGAGCTGAAGGATAAAGATGGAGCAGCGGTGCGGTTCAGCTATTTGAGCAAGGATGGGGAGGAGAATTATCCGGGAAACCTGAAGGTCAGCGTGACGTACACACTGACGAATACGGATGAGCTGAAGCTGCAATATTCCGCCGAAACGGACAAAGATACAGTTTTGAATTTGACGAACCACAGCTATTTCAATCTGTCTGGGACGGACACGGGAACGATTCTCAAGTACATCCTTTATATCAACGCGGACAAATACACGCCGGTGGATTCGACGCTGATTCCCACGGGCAAAATCGAAAGCGTGGTGGGTACGCCGCTGGACTTTCTGAAGCCGACGGAAATTGGGGCGCGGATCGGAGAGATTAAAGATATCGGCGGCTACGATCACAATTATGTATTGAATGGGAAGGCCGGCACGCTGCGGGTAGCGGCAAAGGTTACCGATCCGGAGTCGGGAAGAGAGATGGAAGTGTTGACGACGCAGCCGGGAGTGCAGTTTTATTCGGCGATTGGGCTGAACGGGAGCATTAAGGGAAAGGGTGGAGTTGCATACGAGAAGTACGGAGCGATTTGTTTGGAGACGCAGCATTTTCCGGATTCGCCGAATCATCCGAATTTTCCTTCGACGGAATTAAAGCCGGGTGAGCATTTTCATTCGGAAACGATTTACAAATTTACAGCCAAGTGACGCTTTAGACGGATTTGCACCTCGATGTAAGACCTTGACGGAATTTTTCTTGTGACACAGAAGAAGCTCGCAGAGGAGAAGCGAATCGAAACTTTATGAACAGCCCTTTCGCGGTTGTGGTACCCACGCAGCTCGTTCATCTCTCTCTCGTCGATGGCATCATCATTGCTTTCTATTTCGCGTTGGTGCTGGCCATCGGCTTTTATCTGAAGGGGCGCGCGAACACGGGCGAAGACTTCTTCATGGCCGGGCGGGAGATGACAGCATGGGTGGCGGGGCTGAGTTTTCTCTCGGCGAATCTCGGCGCTCTCGAGTTGATGGGTTGGGCGGGTTCGGCATATCAGTACGGCATTTTGGCCACGCATTGGTATTGGATTGGCGCGATTCCGGCGATGCTTTTCCTCGCGCTTGTGATGATGCCGTTTTATTACATTTCCAAAACACACTCGGTGCCGGGTTACTTGAAATTGCGATTCGGAGAGCCGGCGCGCGCGGTTTCGGCGGTTTCGTTTGCCTTCATGACCGTGCTGATGAGCGGCGTCAACATGTTCGCGATGGCCAAGGTCATGCAGATCGTGCTGGGCTGGGACATCAATTTCAGTATTTGGGTGTCGGCGCTGACGGTAGCGATTTACGTGGCGCTTGGCGGGTTGAGGTCCGCGATTTTCAATGAAGTGCTGCAATTCTTTTTGATTTGGGCGGGCGCTTTGTTGATTCCGATTCTTGGCCTCTATGAGGCCGGCGGATGGAGCAACCTCAAAGTACAAATCACGCACAGATTTTCGGACCAGTACGTTCACCTGTGGTCGGGCTTGGGCCATTTCAGCAGCAATCCGATGGGTATCAACTGGATCGGCATCGTATTCGGACTGGGCGCAGTCATCTCGATGGGTTATTGGACGACGGATTTTCTGGTCGTGCAGCGCATCCTGGCGGCCAAAGATATTCGCAGCGCGGAGATGGCGCCCATCATCGGAGCGGGATTCAAGATGTTTGTTCCGCTGATCGTCATTTTGCCCGGACTGCTCGGCTTGGCCGTGCTCCCCGTAAAACTCGTCCCGGAATCGGTGGCCGCCGTTACCGGAGGGATGAGCTATAACGACGTTCTTCCGCTGATGCTGGCGCGCTATTGCGGGCCGGGATTGCTTGGACTCGGAATTACCGCGTTGATTGCGGGCTTCATGTCCGGCATGGCGGGGAATGTGACCGCTTTCACTACCGTCTGGACATATGACATTTACCGCCCGCTGATAAACAGCAAGGCTAGCGATCAGCATTACGTGAGCATGGGGCGCTGGACCACAGTGATTGGGGTGTTGATCAGCATCGGCACCGCTTATCTGGTGATGCAGTTCGCGAGCATCATGGATTATGTGCAAGCGTTGTTCAGTTTCTTCATCGCGCCGCTTTTCGGAACAGTTTTGCTGGGAATGCTTTGGAAGCGGGCGACGGGCTGGGGCGGTTTTTGGGGATTGCTCTGCGGCACGATATCTTCCGTCAGTTTGTGGGCGTGGGTGAAAGTAGATCCGTCGGCTCTGCGCTATGTGGCGCTTTCGGCGGACGCCAAAACGCTGGCGCAGGATATGTTCCAGGCGCTGTGGTCGTTTCTGGTGTGCGTGATTGTGACGGTCATGGTGAGTATGGCGACGAAACCCAAGACCGAAGCTGAACTGAATGGCTTGGTTTATGGCTTGACCAAGATTCCGGACGTTGAGAGTGTTCCGTGGTATCAGAAGCCCTTATTCTGGGCAGGCGTGGTTGTCGTCGTGTTCTTTGTGCTGAACATCATGTTTTGGTAGTCGGTGGTGCAGGCATGCGGAGGATCGAAGCATGATTTCTATTTGGTTTTTTATCGGGTTGTCGCTGCTGGTGAACGGCGCACTGATTTTGTGCGCGGGCGTTTATGAGATATGGCACCCTCCGGCGCACGAAGTCGTGTTGTATAACTTGCACGCGAGCGTATGGTGGGGCGCGCTGCTGACGCTGCTGGGAGCGGTGTACTGTATCCGTTACAAGCCAGGGCAGAAAAAGGCTTAAGAGTGGAGAGCCGCGACCTTGCGCGAGATTCTTGTGACTCGGCGCTCAGTTTGCAGACGAAGACTTATTTTCCGCGAAAATGGAATGCAAGGCCGGATAGATCCGGCGATAGATTTGATAGCCGCGCTGCATCGTGGCGCTGGCTTCTTCGTTTGGGCTGACGCGCTTGGCGACGCGCACGGCCGCATCGCACGCTTCATCCACGCTCTTCCAGCAACCTGAACCGACGCCCGCGAGAATTGCAGCCCCATAGGCCGCGCCTTCTTCCGCTTGCAAGATTTCGACTTCGTGCGCGTAGATGTCTGCCTGGATTTGTTGCCAGAGCGGCGAGCGAGCGCCGCCGCCGCCGAGACGGATGCGCTCGACGGGAACATGAATTTCGCTGAAGATGCTGAACGTGTCTTTCAAGCTGTAAGCGACGCCTTCGAGGACGGCGCGAATCAGATGGGCGCGCGTGTGCGAGGCGCTGAGGCCGACAAAAGCGGCGCGCGCGAAGGGATCGAGATGCGGCGTGCGTTCGCCCATTAGGTAAGGCGCCCAGAATGCGCCTTCGGAGCCGGTGGGAACTGTAGCGGCTTCGGCGGAGAGACGCTCGTATGGATCGCGGCCGTCGTCGGGCCCGGCACCGAAGCGATCGCGGAACCAGCGGAGCGAGAGGCCGGCGGCTTGCGTGACGCCCATGACGTGCCAGCGGCCGGGAATGGCGTGGCAGAACGTGTGCAACCGGCCTTTGGGATCGAGCGATGGTTTGTCGGTTGCGGCGAAGACTACGCCGGAAGTGCCGATGGTGGCGCTGACGACTCCGGCGCGCGTGATGCCCATGCCGACTGCGCCAGCGGCTTGGTCTCCAGCCCCCGCAACGACGGGAGTTCCCGCGCGAAGGCCCGTTGCGTTTGCTCCAGCGTCCGTGAGCTTTCCGCAAATTTCCTGAGACTCGTAGAGTTTCGGAAGAAGTTTGACGTCGATGCCCGTTTTAGAGAGGACTTCGCTGGACCAGATGCGGTGAGCGACGTCGAGTAAGAGAGTGCCGGAGGCGTCCGCAACGTCGATGGCGGATTCGCCGGTGAGGCGGAGGCGGACGTAATCTTTCGGGAGCATGATTTTGCGAACGCGCTGCCAGTTTTTCGGCTCGTGCTCGCGCACCCACAACAATTTCGTGAGTGTGAAATTTGTCAGCGGGGGATTGCTCGTCAGTTGAATCAGGCGATCGAGGCCGATGGTGCGTTCGAGTTCCTTGGATTGCGCTTCGGTGCGCTGGTCGCACCAGATGAGAGCTGGGCGGATGACTTCGTCGTTTTCGTCGAGGAGGACGGCGCCGTGCATTTGGCCGGAAAAACCGACGGCGGCGATGGATTCGGCAGGAAGACCCGAAACTTGCAGCGCTTTGCGAACAGCGATGGCGGCGGCGCGCGACCAGTCACGCGGATCTTGTTCGGCCCAGCCGGGCTCGGGGCTGGCAAAGTTGGCGTGCCCTTCCGTGCCTGAGGCGAGGACTGCGCCGTGTTCATCGAGGATGACGGCGCGGGTCCCGCTGGTTCCGACGTCGATGCCGAGGATTGGGATACGGCCTCCTTCTTACGTAAACTTTGCCGGAGATTTTGTTTCCGGCGCCCTTTTCTGAAGGGGAAAACGAGTTTCAGGAACGAGACAAAAGCAGGCTACAAAGGCGTTCCGTGAACGTTCACGATGGACATTTAAGACTAGAGGCGAGGGCTTGTCAACGCGGCAACCGGGCCGCGACGGAAACGGCGGCATGCCCGCAATGCGGAGCAGCAATGCAATTGACAAGGGGAAGCACGAATCACACAATGCCACCGGCGAAATTTTCTTGGTGCGGCCGCAATTGGCGCAGACAGGGGTTCAAACGATGAGCGAGCAAGAGGAAACAATCGATCGGAGAAGATTCTTGGGCAAGTCCGCTGCCCTGATTGCGGGAGGCGCGGCGCTGCCGAGCACTGCCCTGTCGTACGAAAGAATTTTGGGTGCGAACGACCGCATTTCGATTGCACACATCGGAACGGGTAGCCGCGGAGAGGATTTAGCGTGGATCGCGGCGCAATTGAAAACAAGCCAGAACGCCGAAATTAGTGTGGTCTGCGATTTGTGGAAACTGAATCGCGAGAAAGCGGCGGCGAAGAATGAGAAATATTATGGACGGGCGCCGCGAACATTTCAGTATTTGGAAGATGTGCTCGCATTGAAGGACGTCGATGGAGTGATTATTTCGACGCCGGAACACGCCCACTCGCCAATCTTGAAGATGGCGGTCGAGGCGGGCAAGGACGCTTACGTCGAGAAGCCGATGGGCAACGTGCTGGCGGAAGCGAAGGCGGCGCGTGATACGGTTTTGAAAGGCGATCGAATTGTGCAGGTGGGCACGCAGCATCGCAGCGAGCCGTATCCACGGGCGGCGCACGATTTGGTGCAGACGGGCGTGCTCGGCGATGTGAGCAAGGTCGAAATCATTTGGAATTATCACGGGCCGCGATGGCGCGGGCGCGAGGAAACGAAACTGATTCGCGAGGAAGATACGGATTGGCGCAAGTGGCTGCTGACGAAGCCCTACCGGCCTTTCGATCCAAAGATTTATTGCGAGTTTCGATTGTACAAAGAGTTTTCCAGCGGCATTCCTGATCAGTGGATGAGCCACGCGATTGATTTAGTGCATTGGTTCATGAACGACAGCTTTCCACGCTCGGCGGTGTCGCACGGCGGGATTTTTGCATGGCACGATGGACGCGAAAACGCGGATACGTTCGAGACGTTGATTGAATATCCGAGAGGATTTCTGGTGAGCTATTCGACAAGTTTTGGGAATGACTCGCCGAGCTCGACGCGCTACATGGGGAAAAAGGCCACGCTGACGAACATCGGCGGCGAGGGAAGCCCGCGGTATCAGCTCGTCGAAGAAAAGGGAACGCACGAGGACGACGCGGACATCGACAAGAAGAGAGCGTCAAAGTACGTGCTTTTGCCTGGAGAAACGGGGCTGCCCCCGATGGGGATTGACGACCTCACGCTCGGACACATGACAAACTGGTTCGAGTGCATGCGCTCGCGACAGCAGCCGCATTGCACGGTGCAGAACGGGTTCGCGCATTCGGTAGCGAATATGATGGCGACGGAGGCTTACTGGTCGGGGAAGAAACAGTATTGGGATGCGGCCACAGAGACATTCAGCGGCCGGGCGCCGGCTAGCTGAGCGAGGGTCTATTTGAGGCGGCGTGATCCGGCTGGATCACGAGAGATATCTTATTGTTTCTTCGATCAAACGGGCCGTGGGAGCGTAAGGATCGCCCGAGGCGTCAAATTCCATCGAACAATAGCCGCGATAGTTGCTGGCTTTCAGAATGCCGAAGGATTTCTGCAAATCCACGTTGAATTGCTTGCCGTCATCGTTCATCTCGCCGTCTTTCACGTGGCAAATATTGTAAGCATGCTGGAACATCGCTTGCAGGGCGCGGTAATTGAAGTCGGCATCGCCGCTGAGCATGGAATTTGCGAAATCGGGCAGGGAATGAAGATAAGGATGATTGGCGGCCTCGATGACTTTGACGATGAAGAAGGCGTCTTCGCTGACTAGGTCGTCGTTTTCCAAGGTGACCACAACATTTTTACTGGCGGCATAATCCGCCACATTGCGCAGGCTCTCCGCAGCGCGTTCCACATTCGGGGAAGAGTTTCTTGCGGCAGCAATGTGCGTGCGGATGCCGGGAGAGCCGATAAGCACGGCGACATCCACCCACTTCTTTGCGTAGACAACAGCCAGATCACGAGCGGAAGCGTCGGCGTCATAGAAACTGTGAGGCGCATCGACGGCTATATTTATCGCGCGCACTTTTGCCTTCTGCATGAAGTGCCGGAATTCGTCGAGGTAATCCGGATCAGTCGAAGTGAAATGGCCGCTAAGCGGCTCGATATTATGAATGTTGAATTTCGCAACCACGTGCGCTGGAAAATCGAGAAGATTCATTGCGGGCAGATCGTCGTCGCGCTCGCGATTGCCGGGACTGACGATGAAGGCGCGAAAAGGATACGAAGGAATCGCGATGCGTTCTCGCGGCTCCGCGGGAAACGAGATGTGCGGTTCGAGATTGGATTCGACAAGCGCTGCACGGGCATTGCTGGCGATGATTCCGCCAGCCGTGAGTGCAGAAAGACGCTCGAGAAATGCGCGACGTGTTAGCGAGTCCATGAGCCTTTACCCTACTACATTTTACGCACTCAGGCGCTTCGCTTCTTCTTGGAGGTGCTGACCTCGTCGCAAGTTACATGGCAGAGAATTCATGAATGCAGTTCACGATGACGCTGGATAAATTCCTTGAGGTACTCACCAGCCTCGGTGATGTGCGTCCACAACGCCGCCGACGCCACTTCCGGGTTCCTGGATTTGCAGGCATCCAGTAGTTCGTGGTGCGACTGGCCGGCACGATGCAACTCTCGAGTAAAGACCAAATGTAGCCGGGTGTAGCGGTCGCAATTGATATTCGACGTCTTGATATAAGAAAGCATGTGCGGGCGGTTGGCCGGAGCGTATAGAGCGGAGTGAAAGCTCCAGTTCCAGGTGCCCCATGATTTCATTTCCGAATCCTTCTCTAGCGATTCTTCGTATCTCCGCAGAATGTCCTCGGCCTGCTGAATGTCTTCCACTTTGCTGTTGGGGATCGCACACCGCAGGATGTAGC
>JBARBE010000020.1:0-20170 GCA_049792735.1 Candidatus Acidiferrum sp. | reverse complement strand
CTTTCACCATTTCGCCGCGCTTGTGAAAATCGTAATAGAGCGAGCCGACAGGATCGACGCCGATAATTTGCACGCCGGGATTCTTTTCCTTCAGATATTTTCCGACTCCGCTGATCGTCCCGCCCGTACCCATGCCGCAAACACAATGCGTGATCTTGCCCTGGCTGTCTTCCCAGATTTCCGGGCCGGTCGTTTGGTAATGCGCCTCGGGATTCATCGGATTGTCATACTGATTCGGATAATACGAATTCGGAATTTCCCGTGCCAGTTTTTTCGCCACCGAATAGTAGCTGCGAGGATCATCAGGCTCGACGGCCGTCGGGCAGACGATGACTTCCGCGCCGAGCGCCTTCAGCAAATCCACTTTTTCCTTCGACTGCTTATCCGTGATCGTGAAAACCATTTTGTAGCCGCGTACGGCAGCAACGAGCGCGAGCCCCATCCCGGTATTGCCGGAGGTGCCTTCGATGATTGTGCCGCCGGGCTTGAGCAGGCCGCGCTTCTCCGCGTCGTCGATCATGGTGATGCCGATGCGGTCTTTCACCGAGCCGCCGGGATTCGTGTAATCCGCCTTGACGTAGATCTGCGGCTTGAGGCCCTGGTTGATGCGATTGAGGCGCACCAGCGGGGTGCGGCCAATGGCTTCGAGGATGTTGTTACAGAGCATGAGATGTTCTCGGGCGCGGCCCAGAGAGAACGCTGCGCTTGGGCTGTGCCATAATTCTTTGAGTTTAGCATGCAGCCCCGCAGCGACACAGCCGGCGGAGGCGAAGGAGGCGCATTTGGCACGGGAGAATATTTCGAGCGGGACGCCGTGGGAGCCGATTGTGGGCTACTCGAGGGCGGTGCGGATCGGGAACGTGATTGCGGTTTCGGGGACGACGGCGACCGGTCCGGACGGAAAGATTGTGGGAATTGGCGATGCGCACGCGCAGACGGTGCAAACCATTCACAACATTGAAGCCGCGCTGTCGAGGGCGGGAGCAGGTTTGAAGGACGTAGTGCGTACGCGGATTTTCGTGACCAACATTGCGGAGTGGGAAAAGATCGCTCGGGCGCATGGACAATTCTTTGGCGAGATTCGGCCAGCGACGAGCATGGTGGAAGTGAGCAAGCTGATTTCGCCGGAGATGCTGGTGGAGATTGAGGCAGACGCGGTTCTGGAATGAGGTAGAGGAAGTAGAGGAAGTACAGGAGGAGAGAGCTCTGCGGGAGCAGTGGCGCGCGGCGGGTTGATGCGCGGGCCACCATAGCGGGCTTCCATGGTTACCGAGAAAACTTTATGAGCATGGCGCTTTACGATGGATTTATTGCGGATTATTACGACGAGTCGCCGCTGGTGCGCGGGCGGACGCGGGACGTGGCGTTTTATCGCGATGCGGTGCAGGAGTTTGGCGACCCTGTTCTGGAGCTGGGCTGCGGGACGGGGCGGATTGCGCTGGCGCTGGCGGAAGCGGGGTATCGCGTGACGGGGCTGGATATTTCCGAGCGGATGCTGGAGCGCTGCAACCAGAAGTTGGCGGCGCTGCCGCGGGAGGCGCGCGAGCGAATCCATTTAGTGCAGGGCGACATGACGCGGTTCGATCTCGGCGAGAAATTTCGCGTAGTGATCATTCCTTTTCGCCCCTTCCAACATTTGCTGGAAATCGATGCCCAAGTTTCGTGTCTCGAATCGGTACGCCGGCATCTTCAAGATGGTGGGCGGCTGATTCTGGATGTTTTCCAGACGGATGCGGAGCGGATGCATGATCCGGCGTACATGAAAGAAGGGCCGGTGACGGAGTATGCGACGCCGGACGGGCGGCACGTACGGATTGCGGAGCGCGTGGCGGCTTTTCACCGGGCCGAGCAACGGAATGACGTGGAGATGATTTTTTATGTGACGGATGGGCAGGGGAAAGAAGAGCGGCTGGTGTTTGCGTGGACGCTGCGCTATTTCTTCCGGTATGAAGTGGAACACTTGCTGGCGCGGTGCGGATTTCGGGTGAGAGCGGTGTATGGGGATTTTGACCGGTCGCCACTGGTGGATGCTTCTCCGGAGATGATTTTTGTGGCGGAGGCGGGGTGAACGGAGAATGACCCGTGATCCGTTCACCCCGCCTCCGCGTCCGGTGAAGAAGGAAATATAGGAGGCAAAGGAACAGTTGCAATCTCGTCGCTGAAATCGCGCCGGGATGCGGAGGGCCTTCCGCCGCGACCGGAGCCTTCGGCGGGTTCCCTCGGCAAGTTAACAATAATCACCCCTCCCCCCCAGGTTTTTCGTAAATGCTCATTCTAGGGGAGATCAACTCGCGTGTTTTCATACAGTTTTGCAAGTGTTCATTCTAGATAACTTGCCTGCGCACATTTGCACTGGAATGGCATATTTTGGCCGTGCCGCTAAAGGATTGTGAACAAAGGACTTAATGGCCGAGACGGCTTCCGATAAACAAAAACGCCAGCAAGGATGCTGGCGTTCGAAGATCCGGGCACTACATTACCGAGTCCGCACTATACGATGGAAAGCATTTCTTGTCAACAGAAAAGCTGGGAAAAACGAGGCCCAAAAATCTGTCGATTCTGATCTTTGAAGATCTGTCACTGGAGCGGCATCACTGGAGTAGCCCAAATGAAATTGGATTACTCCAAACATTGGGTAGTTGCCCGAGACGAGGCAGCTCGCTTGGGCAGAACTTGGGTGGGTAGGACTGTGGCCGCGATCTTCTGACGAGGTGTACGGGATTGCGGGTGGGACTGGTGTGATAATCTGTCAGGGTGACTCAGATTACTGAGCGCAATTCGATTTCATGGTGCAAAAAGCATTGCTTCCCATTCAGGCCGTCGCCGGAAAACTAGGAATTCCAAAGAAATACGTCGAGCAAGTTGGGGCATACGGGGCCAAGATTCGCCTGGAACTCCTCGCCGATCCCGCTTTTGAACCCCGCGGGAAATTGATCTTGGTGACGGCGACGACTCCTACCGTCTCTGGAGAAGGCAAGACCGTAACCGCCATTGGGCTGACGCAGGGGCTTGCGATGCTCGGAAAGAAGGTGGTCATCACTTCGCGCGAGCCTTCGCTCGGCCCGGTATTCGGGATGAAGGGGGGAGCGACGGGGGGTGGACTTTCCCAGATTGAGCCGAGCGCGAAGATCAATCTACATTTTCACGGAGATTTTCATGCCATTTCTTCCGCGAACAATCTTCTCGCCGCACTCATTGACGCGCACCTTTTTCATGGCAATGATTTAAATCTCGACCCTGAGCGCATAACGTGGCCTCGGGCGCTGGACATGAACGATCGCGCATTGCGCCGGATTGCGGTTTCGCTGGACAGCAAGAGGGAGGGCGGCGGACGCAAGACCGGATTTGTGATCACCGCCGCCTCGGAGATCATGGCCATTGTGGCACTGGCAAAGGATTTGAAGGATCTGCGGCAGCGGTTGGACGCGATTGTGATTGGCGCGACGCGCGACGGGAAACCTGTACGGGCCCGAGACCTCGAAGCGACCGGCGGAATGAGGGCGCTGCTTACGGATGCCATGCTTCCAAATCTTGTGCAGACGACGGATGGGACGCCGGCGTTCGTACACGCGGGACCTTTTGGCAACATCGCACACGGAACCAGCAGCGTGATCTCCCAGAGGATGGGGCTCGGGCTTGCCGACTACGTCGTAAATGAAGCGGGGTTTGCGGCGGATCTGGGCGGTGAAAAATATTTCGATATTGTGATGCAGCAATCGGGCATCACGCCTTCGGCGGCAGTTCTTGTGACTACCGTGCAGAGCATCAGGAATCAGGGCGAGGGGGACCTGGAGCGCGGCTTGCCCAACCTGGGGAAACACCTGGATAACGTCAAGGGTTTTGGAGTGCCGACCATCGCGGCGATCAACCGTTTTCCGGACGACACGGACGCGGACTTGAAACGCCTGGAAGATTATTGCGCGGAGCATGGAACACCGGCGGCGCTGTCGGAGGCATTTACGAAGGGCGGGCCAGGAACCAAACAGCTCGCGGAAATGGTGGTGGAACTGATCGCCAAGAATCCCGCTCCCTTGGTGCGGGCGGCGTACGAGCTCGAGGAGCCGATCGTCGAGAAAATTCAAAAGGTTGCGCGAAACATCTATGGGGCGGGTGAGGTCAGCTTCAGCGATCAAGCTACGGCCAAGTTGCGGCTCTTCTCGGAATGGGGATTCGAGAGACTGCCGGTTTGCATAGCGAAAACCCAATATTCGTTTACGGACAATCCCAAAATTTTAGGCGCGCCCACGGGATGGACCTTGCGCGTGACGGATGCGTCGCTCTCGGCCGGTGCGGGATTCGTCGTCGTAATTGCGGGCAATATCATGTTGATGCCGGGGCTGCCGAAAGTGTCGCGAGCGGTATCGATCGACGTGGATGAGTCGGGGGAGATCCTCGGAGTTTGAAAAGCGGCAGGCGGAATTTTATCCGCTGCGAGATATTGCACAAAGAGACGGTTCCGACCGATTTTTCCCCGTGTGACCCGCGCTAACTGGATTTCCAAATGATTCTGAGATGATGCGCGGAGCTTAAACCCAGCCGCCATCGATTACATAGCTTTGATTTGTGATGGCGGCGCTGTCGTCGGAAGCGAGAAAGAGGACGAGGCGGGCGACTTCTTCGGGAAGGATCATGCGCTTCAGGGCTTGGTTGCGGAGGATTTCGGCGCGGTATTCGTCGGTGAACCAGAGTTTTTCCTGGCGCTCGGTGAGGATGGCGCCGGGAAGGACGGCGTTTACGCGAATGTTGTGGGGGCCGAGTTCGTGGGCGAGGGTGCGGGTGAGGCCGACGATGGCGGCCTTTGCGGAAATGTAGACGGGCAAGCCAGTGGAGGGAATGATCCAGCAAATGGAGCTTAGATTGATGATGGAGCCTTGACCGGCTTTGCGCATACTTGGGACGACGGCTTGCGTGGCAAAGAATTGATGGCGAAGATTCACGGCCATGGCGCGATCCCAATAGTCCGGAGTTACTTCTTCGAGGGAATGACGTGCGTCGTTGCCGGCGTTATTTACAAGAACGCGGATTGCACCGTGACGCGCTTCGATCTCGGCGACCGCGGCGCGCAAGGCGGGAATGTCCGTTAAATCGCAAGGTATGAAAATAGGAGCGTGCGGACACTTCGTCGAGAACCCGGCGACCAGTTGATCGGCGCTTTTATTATCTATGTCAAGGAATACGACTTGAGAACCCTGGAAAGCGAAATGCTCGACGATGGAGGCGCCGATGCCTGATGCTCCACCGGTGATGAGGACCAGTTGATCTTGCAGACTCGGATAGACGGCGAAGCGAGGCTGAATGCTCATGGAGCTGTGATCCATGTAAAGAAATAAGGACTCAATTCATGTTTGGCGGAAATTATTTCACCTGGACGGCGATCGATAGGGTCAGGCAGCGGAACAACTTCCACAACTATGGCGGCGGAGACGAACGACACGGTCTTTGGTAACAGGCTCACGGAGAGAGAGTCTACAACACGTCTCCGTCTGCGAATCTGGATTTGAAAGGGATGGGTGTTCGAGGGCGGTAGTAAGAAGCGGATGAGAGTAGGCAGAGCTACAGATCCAAAACGGGTTCGACGGTACGACGTGGTTCGTGCTCGACGCCGCGCCAGCCTACCGGGCGTCCGCTGACGGCTTCCTTGACGGAGCGGAACAGAACGACGTACATCAGCTGGCGGTAGTAAAAGCGTTGGAGGAGAACGGGCACAAGCAGGGTCCAATCCTCATCTTTCTCCAAAGCAAATGCGAGGACGCAGGTGAGGAGATCGATCAGCAAGAAACCGAGGAAGAAGATGACGGACTTTTCGACGTCGGCGGCGGTCCAGAGCTGCGGCAGTTTCGTGATGCGGAATTGCGCGAGCCCCCAAAGCACCAGGGAACCGAAGAACATCAAATCGATGACCGGGGAAATCAGCGGAAGAACGAGCTGAAAGACGAAGATATTTGGGAGCGCGATCCAACCCAGAGTGCCGTATTTGGGGCGGACGAGCGTGTCGCCGTGCTTCCAGAAGGATTGCAGCGTGCCGAAAGTCCAGCGGAATCGCTGGCGAATCAGGGCGCCGGCTGTGTCGGGAGCTTCGGTCCAGGCGATGGCTTCTTCATCGTAGGTGATGCGCCATCCCAGGCGGCGAATTCCGATGGTAAGGTCCGCGTCTTCCGCGACGGTGTCCGCGGTGATGCCTCCGGCGGCCTCGATGGCCTTTTTTCGCCACGCGCCGAGAGCGCCGGGAACGACGGTGATGCAATTCAAAAGATCGAAGGCGCGCTTTTCCATGTTTTGGCTGGTGATGTATTCGAGAGCTTGCCAGCGCGTGAGCCAGCGCGAACGATTGCCGACCTTGACGTTGCCGGCAACGGCGCCGACGGTGGGGTCGGAGAAATGGCGGAGTAGCTTGCCAATGGCGTCCGGCTCGACTTCCGTGTCCGCGTCGATAGTGACGACGATTTCCGTGGTTGCTTCTCCCAGGGCGCGGTGCAAGGCGGCGGCTTTGCCGCGATTCACCTGGTGAATGATGCGCACACGCGGGTCATGTCCAAAGGATTCATCGAGAAGCGGGCCGGTGTTGTCGGTTGAGCCGTCATTGACGACGATGACGCGAAGAGATTTCACGTCGGAGGCCAAGACAGAGGTAATGGTCTGTACGACGACATTTTGCTCGTTGTGCGCGGGAATCAGCACGGTCACGGCAGGCTCCGGGACGGGCATCACGGCATGGTCGGGGCGAAGCTTTTCGATCAGCGCGAGGATGCCGATAACGAGCGCACGAGCGCTGACCAGGACGATGCCGACGATGAAAATCGTGGCCATGCCGAAACGGAACCACTGAAAGAGGCTGAAGATGAAGCCGTCGGCGCGGGCCTCGAAGCGTTCTTGCGGGGAAAGAGGAAGCATTACTTCAGCGCGCGTTTTGCCAATCAAGTCGGCTACGGACACAAATTGGTAGCCGCGGGCGCGGAGATCGTCGATGACAATGGGAAGCGCGGCGACGGTATGGGCGCGCTCGCCGCCACCGTCATGGAACAGAATGATGTTGCCCTTGTCGGCTTGCTCCAGAACGTTGTGGATGATTTCTTCGGTGGGAATCTGATTCTTGCCGTCAGATGTGCTCCAATCGTCGGGATCGACGCGCTGGCCGACGATCAAGTAACCCATATCTTGCGCGAAGGGAAGCTGAGAGACTTCCGCGGCGTACTCGGGCTGGTGATCGATGCCGTAAGGCGGGCGGAAAAGGATGGACTTGACGCCGACGGTGCTTTCGATGAGGCGCTGAGTGAGATTCAGCTGCCACTTGAGTTCGGTTTTCGAGATTTGATCGAATTCCGGATGAGTGAAGGTGTGATTGCCAATTTCGTGGCCTTCGGCGTACTCGCGCTTGAGGATGTCGGGATATTGATTGGCCTCCTCGCCGACAACGAAGAAGACGGCAGGGGCATGTTTGGCTTTGAGGATATCGAGAATCTTGGGCGTCCAGCGCGGATCCGGACCGTCGTCGAAGGAGATAACGAGCTTTTTCGTTGCGCCGCCAATCTGGTCGATATCGTAAGAGAGGGGATATTCTTCGTAGGTTTCGTCGGTGAAGAGATCCGTGGCCGCGTCATAAGTGAAACTTCGTTTGCCGGACTTGGGAGTATCGGCGAAATGCCAGATGTCTCCGCTGCCTTCGAGAGTCAAGTCGGGGCCGGGAGGAATATCCTTGATTTTTTGGCGTGCGGCGTCATCGGGGCGAGTCGCGTCCCAGATGGGCCAGATGGAAGAGTCGGAAGAACCCATGCGCCAAAGAGCAGTGCCCTGGACGCCCATGCGCTCGCTGGCGCGAAGCTGGTTGTAGGCCGTCACGGCGTCGAGCAGCCAGACTCTGTGAACGTGATTATCTTCGTCCGAGTAGGAATAGTTCGGATTAAGCGAGGCCTCGTCAAATTCGACGTCCGTTTCTGATTCGTAGGCGTGCAGAAGCGCTTCCTGGATGCTATACGCGGCGCCGGACCAGACGCCCTTCTTATTTGTTTCGCCCCAGTCGTAGGCGTAGTTGGCGATGCCAACGACGATTTTTTGCGCGGGAACGACTTCGCGAATCTGACGGAGATTTTCAATAAACCAATCCTGCGCAGCGATGGGGCCTGGAGGCGAAGTGAGCCAGTGCTGGTCGTAGTTCATGAGGATGATGGCATCGCACTGCTTGCCGAAAAATTGGTAATCGTAGTCGCTGTCGCGAGCGGGGAGCGCGATCATAAGTTTCAGGCCGGCGGAATGGAGAGAGGCGGCGAGTTCCGCGGCGAACTGGCGGAAGTGCGGTTGGCTTTCCTCCGGAACCTCCTCGAAATCCACAACGATGCCAGCCTGATGAGCTTGCAGGGCGAATTCAGTGACATTTTGAATGAGAGTGTGGCGGGCAACGGGACTTGCAAGGAGAGCCGCCATCTCGGGGATGCGCCAGGAAGTGCCGTCGTAATTATCGAGCATGCCCATCATCGGCAATTCCGCAGGGGGATTGAGTGAGCGCAGCCACTCGTGGAGTTCGTCAGCCTTCAGGATGGCGAGGGCTTGCTCCGGGGTCGCTTTAACGGCTTTCGTTTGGTAATGGCGGTAATCGACGATGGTGAGCGCGCCGTCCGGCGTGACGCCGTGCAACTGTTCGGGGATCAGCAAGTCGATATCTTTGTAGTGCTGCTTGAGGGAGGCGAGACTGTTGGCATCCCAACTGACGTAGAAGGCGGCACGGAGCGGGTCGTAAGTATTCGGGACCTTGCCAATGTTGGCGACGCGGCGTTTGCGGCCTTCGCGCACCACAGGCGATTTTTTCTTGGCGGATTTCAGGGCGTGGAAGGCGGGCTTGATGTCCGGGAGCAAGCCGCCGGGGAGCTCGACGCTGGCAACGACGGTGACAAAGAAATACGCGAGCAGGAGCGTCAAGGCAACGCCCGTGATTTCCAGGACGCGGCGCGTACGGCGCCACCGCGCGCGCTGCGCGTCGTAAAAAATTGGTCCGCGTTCTTTCATTAGCCCCTATCGCAAAAAGTTCAAGCTGGCGGCTTGGCAGGGAACTGGGCCGTGGGCGAGCCTAGACCAGCTGCGCGATTCCGTCCTCTCTATTGTAAGATGCGATTCGCCCATGAAGCGAATTTTCTCGTATTCTGTCGTCGCATTAGCAGCGGGCCTGTGCCTGCGGCTTTTCTTCGTGCTCAAGTACCCCGTCAATTCCGCCAGCGATACGGTGCTCTACGAGCAGATGGCCACAAACTGGCTGGTGCATCACGTTTATGCGATGAACGTCGACGGAGCGATTCCGCCAGTTGACCTGCGCATGCCGGGTTATCCCGCGTTTTTGGCGATTATTTATGCGATTACGGGCCGGACCGGGCCTGACGCGCGATTCTACGCCAGGCTGGGGCAGGTGGCGGTGGATTTGTGCACTTGCGTGATCATCGCGGGTCTTGCTGCGCTTTTGTTTTCGATGAGGCCGAAATCCGGCGATTGGAGGCGGGTCTTCATTGTCACGTTGTGGATTGCCGCTCTGTGCCCTTTTACGGCGAATTACACTGCTGTTCCACTGACGGAAGTGTTCGCGGGATTTTTTACGGCTGCGGCGTTCGTGGCGGTGGTCGCGCTGATTTGGGCGGCTTATGGCAGTAAGCCGGTGCTGCTCAGGACTCGGTGGGCGGAGAGGCACGCAGAATCAGTCCTGGCTCTCGTGGGCGGCTTCCTGATTGGAATGGGAACACTGTTTCGTCCTGAAACGCCGATGTTGCTTGCGGTGGCTTGGATGGTGATCGCTTTCATCTGGCTGAGAAAGCGGCGGCTTCTTTTTTGTTTGCAACTGATGGGGCTCTCCGCCCTTGGGTGCGTCGTACCGCTTGCGCCATGGGCTGTACGGAATGCGATCACGCTGCATGAAGTGCAATTTCTTGCGCCAAGGAATTCAAATTTGCCTGGCGAACTCGTTCCATACGGTTTCATGGCGTGGGAGAGAACGTGGCTGTTTCGCATTAAGGATTGTTATCTCGTTCCGTGGAAGCTGAACGGGGAGGAGATCCATCTCGATGACCTACCGGCGCGGGCCTTCGACACGCCGGAGGAAAGAGAGCGGACTGGAGCCATTCTCGAGCAATACAACGAAGACGCCACACTCACTCCCGAAGAAGATGCGGCGTTCGGGCGGCTGGCGCGAGAACGGACGGCGCGGCACCCGCTACGCACTTACCTGTGGTTGCCGATTGCGCGCGCATTCGTGATCTGGTTTACCCCGCGGATCGAGTTGCTGCCGTATTCTGGCGACGTTTTTCCGCTGAAAGAGGCTTGGGAGAACGATCCCGTGGATCAGCGGGTCACTGTGGGATTTTTCTTGCTGAATGTTTTGTATGTGGGGCTGGCTGCCTGGGGCGCGTGGCGATTATGGCAGCAGAATTCCGCACTCCGGATGGCGGTCGCCTTTCTGGTGGGCTACATGGTGCTGCGGACGGCGTTTCTCACTACGCTGGAGACGCCGGAGCCGCGCTATGTCCTCGAGTGCTTTCCCGCGGTCCTCGCGCTGGCGGGACAGGTTTTTGCGAGGAGGTCTGAGAGTATTCAGCCTGGGAAGAGTTAACAGCGGCGGTTTCGCTATTTTTCTTCCACGGGCTCAGGATGAATGGTGACCCGGTAGATTTGTGGGAATCTTTCCTTTACGCGGTCTTCCAGCGCGGCCGTCACGTCGTGCACCTGAGTAATCGGCAGCGCGCCGCGCATGGTGCAGTGGCACGAAGCCAGGATGTGATGTTCTACCTGACGAACATGCACATCGTGGCAATTTTCCAGCTCATCGAATTCGGAAGGCAGACTGTTTAGAAACTCCTCGATCGCTCTCGAGAGCTGTTTCATTTCGCCGGCGCCAGCGTCCGGCGTGGCGATGTGGCGGCCTAGCGGTTCGATATGGATAGTCACGTCGGTTGAGCCGTCGCGCAGCTTGCGGACTTCGTCTTCGAGTTCGGTAGCCTGGCGATGGGCGTCGCGCAAGCTCAGGTTCTCGTCTACTTCGAGGTGCAGTTCGATGAAGAGTTGGCCATCGTGTTGTAGCGCGGTTACATCGTGAATGGCCAAACCCATGCGTTGGGCCACGGCGCGAATGGCTTCAAAGAGATGTTCGCCCTGGGGAGCGCGGGGTTCGGCGTGGACCATGACGTCCGAAGGGACGATTTCGCCGATGCGTTTTTCGATGGCGTCGCTTAAGGCATGGACCTGTTCGAGGCTGGCAGTGCGCGCCACGCTGACGGTGGCATCGACGAAATGGCGGTTGCCGGCGCGGCGGACGCGTACGCGGTCCACATCCAGGACGCCGTCCATGCGAGCTACGGCCCGTGCAATTTCCTGTTGCAGGCCCTTGGGAGCGACATCCAGCAGCGCGTCCATGGTGCGCCTGCCGAGTTGAGATCCGACCCAAATGATGACGGCGGCAACGGCGAGTCCCGCGAGAGCGTCCGCATAGGCCAGCCACGGCACGTTCCAGACTTCGCCAGCCCACACGAGACCGATTCCGGCGATGACCACGACGGTGCTCCATACATCGGTTGAGAAATGAAGAGCGTCGGCTTCGAGCGCTTCGCTCGAATATTTCTGAGCGACGTGCTTGAGCGCACGCGCGCGGGTCACATCGATGGCCAGTGCCGCAAGCAGGATCACGATGGCGGTGATGCTGGGCTGGATGTGCACGGTACGGAAGAAGAGCCGGCTAAACGCTTCGTAAATGATATAGAGCGCGGTGAGGAGCAGGAGCCCGGTCTCAACGAATGCGGAGAAATTTTCGAACTTGCCGTGGCCGTAAGGATGGCGCTCGTCGGCCGGTTCATCCGAAACGCGCACGGAGAGAAATGTAATGACGGCCGCGATGAGGTCCAGGCCGGAATGCAGTGCTTCGGAGAGTACGCCCAAGCTGCCCGTACGAAGGACGAGGAACGTCTTCAGCGAAACCAGCACGACGGCGGAGCCGACGCTCAGCAACGCCGCCGTTCTCTTTTCGCGCGCTTCCTCGTTTTGCCGGGCTGGCATGATCGTCTGACTAGACTACCTCAAGTATCCGAAGATTCACCCTTGGAAGAGAGGTGTTAGAGAACGAAAGTCGGACGACTTTGGCGACTGTGCGTTTGGAGCGTGATGGTTCAGCTCTTTGCGCGCGGAAGAAAGCGAAGGGCCAAGGAGTTCATGCAATAGCGCAGGCCAGTGGGCTGAGGCCCATCATCGAAAACATGCCCCAAGTGGGCTTCGCAGAGGACACAAGTCACTTCGTCGCGGCGCATTCCAAAACTCAGGTCTATTTTCGTTGTGATGTTCTCTTTGGCGATGGGCGCCCAGAAACTGGGCCAACCTGTGCCAGAATCGAATTTCGTATCGGAGCTAAAGAGGGCGTTGCCGCAGCAGATGCAACGGTAGAGGCCTGGCTTCTCGTTGTCGTAGAAGGCGCCGGTGAAGGGCCGCTCGGTGTCCGCATGGCGCGTTACGTCGAACTCATCGGAAGTCAGGGCGTGCCGCCACTCGGTGTCAGTCTTGTAAACCTTGGCAACAGTCGCGAAGCCCAAGCGTGTGCCATCGTCCGCGAATTTCACGATTTGCACGGGACCGGGACCGGGATCGAGCTTCACGGGATTGTCATCCGCCAACGCAAATTGGCAGGCTCGCTGAACGCTGAGCAACAGGCCGTACGCCCCAAGCGTAGCGGTGCCAAAAATGAAGCCGCGGCGGGTTAGCTCGTTCATATTGCGAAGCTCTAGGGGCGTGAAAGCCCAGGAATTTGCGATTAATCTGCCGTCATCGGCGGAGGAGGCAGCAACGGCAGGCGCTTGGGCTCGCCGCGGGCGCCGCGCACTTCCAGGTCATCGAAGAGAAGCGAAGGCGCCACGACAGCCGCGGGCAAACCGCTCTGCGCCGAACCGAACGCGCCGAGCGCTGTTCCGGCGAAACCGGAAATTTGGCTCTGCATGTAGTTGTAAACGAAGTCGTCATTGCCGATGCCGCCGAGACTCCGCAGCATCCGGGCGTTCAGACCGATGATGCGGCTTCCTCGAATCATTTCTTCGCGTCCATCATCGGGATAAATCTTATAGACGATAAGTGGCAGACGATCGCCAGTCCCGGCGCCGCCGCCGAAGCTGGCGAGCAATTCGGAGAAATCATCCTGGTGGAGCAGGCTGATGGAGGGATTGTCCATCTCGCGGACCACGATGCAGTAAGGCAATTTTTCCGAGCGGCATTCGTCGAGGAATTTCTTTTTCAAATCCGCAGGAGATTGCGTGTCCGTCGAAGTGAAAAACAGATTGCTCATCGTCGGTTTAGCATCGTTTAGGAACGCGGAACGGCCGTGGCCATTCGATTGGTCTGAATCCGGCCCGGGCCGGCGCGACATGAGCAGGTCTTTCACAATGCCGTCATCGACGATGGTCACTTTTTGCGCCCGGACGCCTTCGTCATCGATGGCATAACCGCCGAGCAGAGGCGTTCCGTGAAAGTCTTTCGCGGAGGGATCATCGACCAGCGAAACGCTCGTGGGCAAAACGCGCGCGCCCATGCGGCCGACCCAATCGCTCCTGCCTCCAAGTCCGGTGAGAAGCTGGTCCATCACTGGAGTAAAAGAAACCGGCGGGCGAGCGCCATTGATCGCCGGCGTCAGCACTTCAGCGAGAAGCGGGGCGGCGGCTCGCGCTTCAAAGAGCACCGGTCCGGTATAGTCCTGCGCGGGCGATGCGGCGCGCATAGCCATCAGTTCGCTTCCGGTGACATTCAATGCCTTTCGGACCGTATCCACGTTCGGAAGACCAGCAGGCTTCGGAGCGTACGCCGCGTACATGTGATTGATTTGCATGCCGTCATCGGCCAGCGTGTCCATGCCCGCTTCGATGGCGGCGTAGCAATGGTTCATGCGAATTTCCGTGCCCTCGCTGGTGAGCAAATACTCGGTGGCATAAACGAGATAGTAGGTGACGCGGGATTCGTAAATTTGCGGAAACGCCCGGAGCGTAGCCGAAGTTTCGCGGGCTTCCTGTTCCCAATTGCGATCGCTCCAGTCCGGCGTGACGAGCGGTTCAATCATTTGGAGCGGAGCGACCTTTGCGAAATCGTCGATATCGGATGGTCGGGCGAGGCTGCTCAAATAAGCCTGCTTCCGGGAATAGGTGTCGACGGCTTCCTTGAAAGCCTGATCGGTGGCGATCCAGAGATCCTGGCGCAGGGAATTGTAGTCGCGGTCGATTCCGACAGAGCCGGTCGGGCCAATAAAGCCGCGGAAGCCGTCATCGCTGACGAAATTGGAGCTGTCCAGCTTGTAGTTGCCAATGCGCGCTTCGACGTCCATGAAGCGATTGCGGGTGTGCGCGGAGGAGACTAGCGCGCCGAATTCGGCGACGACTTCACGAACATCGAGATCCAGCAGCCGATATTCCACATAGTACGGGCGCTGTGGGTCGGTTGTCCCCGGAATTTGCAGCTGGAGACGTGTTTTCGAGCGGGCCATTTCGTCGCGCATGGCTTGCAAGGTGTGGTCGTTATCGTTGGTGGCCTGCGCGCGAGCGGTGAAGCTGCACCCGAGCGTTGCGGCGAAAATCGCGAGTCCTGCAAATGCCTGTGCGCGCCTCACTGCCGGCCTCCCGTTGCTAGAGGATCATGCGCGGGCGGCGGCAGAATCGGCGGCCGGTCCGTCGAAGCTTCTTTCTTTTGTACTTCCAATTCAGAGGTCAGGATTGCGGGTGAGGAGGCGGAGACGGGAACAGAGCCAGACTCGGCGCCGCAGTAGCCATTGAAGACTTCCGTTTTGTCGCCAGTGGCTACGATTTTCGTAAGCGCGGCGAGGGGAGTTCCAACGATATCGACCCCGCGAACTAACTCATCCGGGCGGCCGTCAGGAAAAACTTTGTACACGACGAGCGGTTGAACCTGAAAAGCTTGCGGCTGGCCGCGGCCCGTGAAAGTGAAACCGCCGGCGATGTCGTCGATAAGCAGTCCGAACGGTTTTCCCTGTTCCTTGATGAGTTCGATAAATTTTGCGCGGAGCTGCGCGTCCGTTAGGGTCTTGCTGCTCTCGACGATCAGGTTGCCCTGGCGGGAGACCGGCGTGGCGCCCAATTGGCGCCGTCCATGGCCGTTGGAATGGGGGAAGCCCACGAGCGGCGAGCGCGACATTTCAAAATTTTTCAGTACGCCGTGGTCAACCAGGGTCACTCGCTGTGCGGGAACGCCTTCATCGTCGAACTGGTAGTAGCCCAGCAAGTCTTCCCCTCCAAGCTTCTTCATGGTGGTGTCGTCCACAATGCTCAAAAAACTGGGCAAGATCGGTTGATCCACTTTCTTTGCGAAAGTTTGGCCTTCGTCAGAGTCTTTTTGGCGATGGCCTTCGGCGCGGTGACCAAAAACTTCATGGAAGAAGACGGCGGCGGCGCGGCCGGTCAAGAGAGCAGGCCCAACCGAAGGCTCGACGAGCGGGGCGGCCACAAGTCCTTCCAATTCCTTGCGCATTGTCGCTTCGGCGGCAAAGACGGCTTTGTCATCTGGCGCTTCGGAAGGCTTGACCCAATCGAAATTATAGTAGCGGTCCAGATCCATGCCATCCGGGGCTTTCCCCTGAATGAACAACTCGAGGCGGTAACGGATTTGGCCGAACTGCAGCTCCGTTCCTTCGCTGGTAACCTGAAACACGTTCTGGGCCTGGGCCGTGAAGGTCACGATGGAATTGATGACCGCCGTGGATTGGCGAAAATTGGCGGTGTATGCGCGAACTTTTTCTTCCCACGGTTTGCGGTCCAGCGTGAAGGAAACCGGCTCGCTGATGTACGTGTGCGGCTGCTCGTGCGAAAAATCGGGAGCGCGGTTTTCGACCGAATCGACTTTCACCTCTTTGCTCGACTTGATCTTGATCAGCGCTTCCGCGGCGGCGCGGTATTGGCTGTCGGTTTCGAGCCACAAGGCGCGCCGCAGGACATCCGGAGCATCGTCGATGGGAACAGAAGTGCCTGGACCAGCGCTGGTCTGCTGGCGATCGCCGACTTTGTGAGTGTCGTCGAGATCGTAGCTGCCGGTTCGGACGGAGACTTCGAGCCACCGGTTGCGGTTTTCATTGCTGTTGAGGAGCGCGCCGTTTGACCCGGAAACCTCGGCGCGTTGCGTGTCGGTGATCGTGTAGCCGATGTAGTACGCCGGGGGATCCTGGGCCTGGAAGGCCTTCATTGAGCGCTCAAGCTCGGTCCGCATGGTCGCAAGCAGCGGAGACTTCTTGGCCGCGAGATCCGGCGGCATAGCTTGCGCCCGAGTCGCCGTGAGCGGCGTCAGCGAGGCGGCCAAACCAATAACGCACAAAATGGAAGCTAGGTAACTAGGGACGGAAATTTTCAAGGATTGCCTCACTTACAGTTAGTCAGCGCCGCGAAACATCCAGTGTACGCCACGGGGGGTAGCGGCACAAATTGCCGAAAGCCGTGATATTTTTGGCGACACTAGTTCGACGGCTGCCGGAGCCGGCGAGTTGCATACCCTTGCACCCAAAAAAGGGGGCACTCACCAGTGGTTTGGGAGCTTAGCCACACTGACTAGGATTCGTCACTGGGTTGCACCCGGTTACTACAGGAGGTGTACTGGTGTTGTGGTGCGTGGCGATCACCGAGAAAACCACGACTGGAACCGCGGCTAGGATGCCCATCGTGATGCCAAAGCCTTTGCCGAGGTGAGAGGCGGTTTCAAGGCCGCTGCCTGGCCGCGGGCCTACGTCGGTATCTTTGCCCGCCATCACCAGCATATCGAGGGGGGCCTGTTGCGGTGGAGCGGGAGCCGAGTTGTCGCCATGGCGGACGTTGGTGAACTGGCCCGCTTTCACCAGCACGCACACTCCCTGAAGATTGCAAACGCGCACGACGCCGTCGTAGACGATCACATTCATTACATCGTTCTCGTAAGCCAAATAAAAATCCGTTCCCACCACGCCGGCCACGCCCGCAGCGGTGTGCACTTCAAATTTCCCGTCGGGTTTCGTAATCTTCTGGGCTTGGGTGCGGAGTTTGCCGTAGGCTAGCTCAAGTTCCGTTTGTTGCGCGCCAGCATCGTGTTTCACGACTTTGACCGAGGAATCCGATCCCACGTTCAGGACCGAACCGTCATCCAGGGTCACGCGCGCGCGCGCATCCGCCTTGGTGTTCAGCAGGTCTTGCCAGTCAACGACAGTTTTCGTGGAGGCGTTGATGGTCTTGGCGCCACGGGCAATGGTTACCGCAGGAATCAGGCGAGACACTTCGCCGGCTCGCTGTCCGGTGGTCTGTGGCGCCGCGGAAATGTCCGCGGGGATGGCGATGAACAGCGAAAGCAAAAGGGCCAGACCAAGTGCGAAGGGGGACTTCGTCTTCATCGGGGACTCTCCTAAAAGGGTTGCCGAAATTGCCTTGTCTATTGTTGTTACTGGAGACCTCTCGGACTGTCAATCGGAAACGCGGATTGGTTTGCGCAGTCGCTACACCCCCATCTGGGCGCTGGCGGACGAGCAGAGGCAGTCGATAACGGTAACCTATTCAGGCCCGTGTCAGCACGACGCTCTTGCAGCGCGCTAGGGCTGGCGGCAAAATGAACTCATGCGTGGCTTGGCCGGTATTCTCGTCGCCTGTGCTCTTTTGTTTGGTGTGTACAAGATCTATTTGAAGGAAATGCCGACGACCGACAAAGGCACCGCTCCTACACAAGCGATCAGCCTCGTTGGCGTCCGCGCGAAACTCCTGCAGGTTGCCGAGGCTGAGCGCGCCTACGTCGCACTGAACGGCAAATGTGGGTCGCTTGACGAGCTACTTTCCGCCAGCTCGTTTCCTCTGTCTCGCCCCGAAGGGGACGGCTACTCCTATTCAATCGACTGTTCGGGAGAAGCTTTCAGCATCACGGCACGGCATGTTCCGGCGCCCGCGGATTCGCCCATCCGTTATCCCACGCTCGCGATCGACCAGACCATGGAAGTCCACGAAGTCAATTAGTGGGTTCGCCTTACGGAGTTCGTTTTTGATCGGCCACGAGGACTCCTGCTTCCGCATAGTCTGTTGGCGGGACATCGTGGAACGAGACGTGGATATTTTCGCGTTTTGCGCGGCCGTCTTCGATCAGCACCGCGGTGATGCGCTCGGCGATTTTGCGCTTCATCTCCGGCGTGCGTCCTTCCACCCAAGTAACCTGCACATGCGGCATCTGGCCTCCTCCTTATAGCGGGCAATTTCTATGACCTTGCGAACAAAACCAGTGCATTCTAACGAAAAACGGGCTACACAGTGGTTCCTGCGTAGCCCCGAGCATGGCGGGCAAAGCATAGCGCCCCCGTGTTAGTATTACAGGCTCATGCATTCTGCCATTCCTCACCTGATTGAGTTGCAGCGAGTGGACCACCTGATCGCGACCGTGCGCGTCGAAATTGAGGCTTTCCCGAAGCGTGCCCGCGAAGCCGACGCCAAGCTGAATGGCGCTCGCTCTGCCGTCGCCGCGGCCAAAGAAGGCCTTGTCACCAGCCAAAAAGAGCGCAAGAAATTCGAGCTGGACGTGCAGCAGTGGAAAGACCGTGCGAAGAAGTACCGCGACCAAAGCGGCGCGGTCAAGACCAACGAGGCGTACAAGGCGCTTCAACATGAGATTGCCAACGCCGAAGCGGAAGTCGCCAAGGCCGAAGATGCGCAACTCGAAGTGATGATGGCCGGCGAAGAAGCCGAACGGCGCGTCAGGCATGCGGAAGCGAATCTGAAGGAAGACGAAACGGCGGTCACAAAAGAGAGAAAAGAGATTGAAGCTCAGCAAACTGAAAAAAAGAAACAACTCGAATCCTTGCTTGCTGAACGCGAACGGGCTTTAGGTCCGATTCCAGAAGAACTCCGCGAGCTCTACGCGCGCATCGCGAAGCGTCACCATGGCACGGGCGTCGCCGAAGCCAAGGATGGACAATGCCGCGGATGCGGCATGCGCGTGCTGCCGCATATCCTGCAAGAGTTGCGCCGCGATCCGAACGAAGAGATTTACCGTTGCGAATCCTGTGGCCTGATCCTATACACTCTAGAGCCGATTCCGCTGCCGGATCCTTCTTCCGGCTCGGACCGCGCCGCTTCTTCCGCGTCGAATCATTCCTGATGCCACCTCGTCCAAAATCTCCCCGCGCTGCCGCACTCTTCGCAGACTCTCCCGCGGAGCTAAAGGCCTCTGCACCCGCTCATCAGGCAAATATCGACGGCGCCGCGCGTGGGAATCCCGGTCCAGCTTCTTATGGCGTGGTGATCCGCGATGGGCAGGGCGAACTTGTCGCCAAGCTGAAGAAGTATATTGGCAGGATGACGAACAACGTCGCGGAGTACTACGGGCTAATCGCAGCGCTCGATTACGCGGAGTCGCACGGCATCCGCGCCTTGCGCGTCGAGAGCGATTCCGAGCTGATGGTCAAGCAGATGCAAGGGCAATACAAGGTGAAGAGCGAGGATCTGCGCCCGCTTTTCGAACGCGCGAAGAAAATGTCGCTGGGTTTCGAATCCTTCCGCATCGATCACGTCTACCGCGAGCAGAATCGCGAAGCGGACGCCCTGGCCAACGAAGCGCTGGATGAAACTTCAGGCGTCCCCAGCGCCGCCGGAGCGCCTGCGAAGGCGGCGGCGACAGATGCCAAACCAGCGCCTAGATGGATACAGGCACGATTCCGCAGCGGGATTCTCTACCCACTGGAAGACATCGATCTTCCCGATGGCACCGAGGTTCAGATCGTGCTTCGTCCGCTACGGCGTCCGACTCCACAAAAATAAACTTCAAATTGGTTGAGGAATTATTTCAGCGCGTAAGAGCGGTAAAGTGTATCGCGCTGCGCGGGAATAAATCCCGCGTCGGAAATGATACGGCGCAATTCGTTTTCATTGGTGCGGTTTCTGACGCCCGCGGCGAACACCACGTTTTCTTCAATAAGAATGCTGCCGACGTCATCTGCCCCGAATTGCAAACCAATTTGGCAGACTTTGATCCCCGGCGTCAGCCAGCTTGATTGGATGTGATCGATGTTGTCGAGATACAGCCGGCTCACCGCAAGAGTTTTCAGATAATCGACCGCTGTCGTCTCTTGTACCTTTTTTCCAAGCGCCGTGTTTTCCGCCGCGAAAATCCAGGGGATGAACGCCGTGAACCCGCCGGTATCTTCCTGAATGCGCCGCAGTCGCTCCAGATGGTTCACGCG
>JBARBE010000019.1:0-22753 GCA_049792735.1 Candidatus Acidiferrum sp. | reverse complement strand
GCTCAAGAATCTTTTGGAACCCTTGCGCGTCGATCATCTTGGGGTCATTCGGTTCCCTGGTTTGTGCCGCGGCAAGCACCGCAAACGCTGCCCCAGCGGCAATCAATAACAGCGATCCAATAGCAGTCCGGCCTCTCATCGATGCACCTTCCCTAACCATTCTATCCGCATGCGCTCAGGTTGAGAATCCTCTCCTCGCACAGTACAATCATCTCAGTCGCTTGTTGGCCCCGCCAGCGGCGTGGTATAAGCAATTTTCGCCGGTCGCGCTCCATATCGGGAAGCTCCACCGGCAAGCTGTCTTCTCAAAGGAGATTTGAATGGCGTACGTAATCGCTGAGCCCTGCATCGGCACAAAAGACACCGCCTGCGTGGATGTGTGTCCCGTCGATTGCATCCATCCCCGAAAGGATGAGCCGGATTTTGAGAAGCACACGCAGCTCTATATTAATCCGACGGAGTGCATCGATTGCGGCGCCTGCGTCCCGGTCTGCCCCGTAACGGCCATCTTCGCTCTCGAAGACCTTCCGGAAAAGTGGAGCAGCTTTACGCCGGTCAACGCGGAGTTTTACACTCCCAAATAACGCAACCCCTGTTTTTTTTCTTTGGATGTTTCAGGCCCCGCGGCACGCTTCGGCGTCCCGTCCTATTTGACGCCGCTTTCGAGCCGTGCCGTCTCCGCGCGCCGTGCGCCTCCGCTTAACGTCCGTCTGCGCACCTCTTCAAACGTAGTCGCAAACAGAATCTTCTCCACCGCTCCCTGAACGTCCTTCCAAATTTGCTTCAATCCGCAACTCTCTCCCTCCACGCACACCCCGCCCATGGCCTCGTTGTGAACGCAGCTGGACTCCGCAAACGCGCCATCGACCACTCGCAGCACCGCGCCCACCGATATGTCCTGGGGCGATCGCGCCAGCGTGTACCCGCCGCGCACGCCACGCCGGCTCTCCAATATCCCGCCTCGCTTCAATTCCAGCAGGATCTGCTCCAGGTATTTCAGGGGAATGTGGTGCCGCTGCGCGATTTCGTGGATGGTCACGACTTCGGGGTATTGCAAGCTCAAATGCAACACCGCTTGTGTCGCGTATTCGCCTTTGGCTGTGACTCGCATCGTGTATTCTATTCCTTGGCTAGCCTTTCATACGCGCGAAACAGTGTCAATCTCCCGCACCCGCTGGGCCGCTCAGTCCGGCTGCACGCATCTCAGCAAAGTGCGCCTTTCGCGCGCGCTTCTCGTCACCTGAATCGCAAATCTTGCGTCACACGGTATGATGTTTGAGAGAAAGATTGTCCCCATGCCAGACCGCTTCCATCTCGTCCTGCTTATCCATGCCCATCAGCCCTGCGGCAATTTCGGTCATGTACTCGAAAAAGCCTACAAGGATTCGTATTTGCCTTTCATCGAGCTCCTCGAAAAGCATCCCGGAATCCACATGGGTCTGCACTATTCCGGCCCATTGCTCACCTGGATCGAGGAACATCGCCCCGAGTATTTCGCCCGGCTTAGAGCTCTCGTCAGCGCTGGCCAAATCGAACTAGTCGGCGGCGGCTTTTACGAACCGATCCTGGTCTCCATCCCTCCCGAGGATCAGCGCGAACAAATTACACGCCTCGCCGGTTACCTTGAACAACGCTTCGGCCGTCGACCGACGGGCGCTTGGATCGCCGAGCGCGTTTGGGAACCGCAACTTCCTTCCGCTCTCTCCGCCGCCGGCGTCAGCTACACTCTTGTCGACGACATCCATTTCCTCTCTGCCGGCTTTGAACCGCAGGAGCTCTTTGGCGCGTACATCGCCGAAGATCGTGGGCAAAGCGTCTGGCTCTTTCCAGGCCAGAAGGCGCTCCGCTATTTCATCCCGTTCGGCAAAGTCGAGGAGGTTATCACCTACCTGCGCGACACTTCGGCCCTGCATCCGGGTGGGATGGCAGCGATGGGTGATGATATGGAAAAGTTTGGTGTCTGGCCCGGCACCAACGTCCATTGCTACAAGGACGGGTGGCTGGAGAAGTTCTTCGCCACTCTCGAGGAAAATTCCTCTTGGCTGCGCGTTTCGACGCCTGGTGAATACTTAACCGATCACTCGCCTCTGGGCCGCGCCGATCTTCCCACCGCCTCTTACAGCGAAATGATGGAATGGGTTCTGCCGACGCGTGTCCGCCAGCGCTACCATGCCGTCCAGCAAGAGTTCGGCGCGCGTCCGGAAGTCCTCTCCTTCCTTCGCGGCGGCTCCTGGCGCGGTTTTTTCAGAAAATATCCCGAATCGAATTTGCTCAACAAAAAAATGTTGCGCGTTTCCGCGCGTATCGCGGCGGTTCCCGCGCGCCATAACAATTCGGCCGCTTCCAGCGAGATGGCCGAGGCGCGCGATCTTCTCTTGCGCGCGCAATGCAATGATGCCTATTGGCACGGCATTTTCGGCGGCCTCTATGCTCCGCATCTCCGCACCGAACTCTGGCGCAGTCTAATCCGTGCAGAGGCCATTGCCGACCGCCAAACTTCTGGCGCGCTCGTTCCGCGCGTCGAACTCCTAGATTACGACGCCGACGGCGCGCACGAACATCTCTTCACCGCTCCCGAGTACCAGGCTTTGCTCAAGCCCACGGATGGCGGAACTCTTGCCGCCTTCGATTTCCGTCCCGCTGCTGCAACGCTGATTAATTCCATCCAGCGCAGGCCGGAGGCCTACCACGCCCGCCTGCGCGAGGCAGCCAAAACCGCGATCCCCGGCAGCGTCGCTTCCATTCACGAACAAACTCTCGTCAAAGAGCCTGGCCTCGAGCGTTTTCTCCGCTACGATCGCTGGCCCCGCCATGCCTTCCGCGTCCTACTCTTCGACCCCGCGCGCACGCAAGCCGAATACGAAACACTCGAGTTGCAAGAAGATTCCGGATTCGCCGGTGGCCCTTTTCACGTCAAGTCTTCTTCCGCTAATGACGCTCAATTGATTCGCGAAGACGAACTGAAGTCCGCAGCGAAAGGTCAATCCGCCGGGCCGGCGCTCTCTCTGGCGAAGCGCTTTACTTTTGGGCCCGCCCCGCAAGGCTGTGAAATCGGCTGCGAAATCGGCTTAAAGCTCAAAGGTCCTCTCGCAAAACCAATCGCCGTAGGCATCGAATCTATCCTCAATTTTCTCGCCCCCGCCGAGCCCGACCGTTTTTTCGAAACTCCCAAAGGCCGCCAAAATCTTCGCTTCAGCGGAGTACTGCCCGGCCCGCTCCTCCGCATGGAAGACGGCTGGCAACGCGTCCGCGTCGCGCTTCACGCTCCCGGCGCGAAAGAATTTTGGATTGCTCCCATCGAAACAGTTTCCGAATCCGAGGAAGGTTTCGAACGCGTCTATCAGGGCTCCCAAATCCTAGCTGTATGGCATCCGCCGCTGGCGGCGCAAGAGCCTTGGTTCGCGCGCCTCGTCTGGCGCGTCGAAAGTTTCTAGCAGTGCGCTTGGCCGGGCTAGAACTACCTCGATCCTGTTTCTGGATTTCTTGCAGAGAGGAAACTGCTTTTTTTATTCCGCTATGAGCAGATTTTGCGCGAACGGCCACTCCTCATCCACCCATCGCGCTTCGCAACGGAACCCCGTCCGCTCTGCCATCTCGGCCGCTTCGCCAAGCCGGTATTTGTGCGAACTTTCCGTCCAGATCGTTTCGTGTTCATCCAGCGAGAGGCGAAGCCCAGACGCCGGAATTTCCACGCGCTGCCGGCAAGTCGAGCGCAAGTGCATTTCGATGCGCCTTTCGCTCGCGTTCCAGCGTGCCTCGTGGCGGAAGCAGCCGAGATCGAAGTCCGCGCCCAGTTCCCGGTTGATTCTCGCCAGCAAATTCAAATTGAACGCTGCCGTCACGCCGGCCGGGTCGTCATAAGCCAGCAACTGGTCTTCAACACTCTTCTCCAGGTCCGTGCCCAGCAGCAGCGCATCGCCCTTGCGCAGTATCCCGCGCACACTCCCGAGGAACTCTTCCCCCGCGTCGCGGTCGAAATTTCCGATCGTGCTTCCCAGAAAGAGCACCAGCAAATGATCGCCGTTGGAGCGTCCTTCCGCGACTCTCTGCAACCCTTCCAGATACGGCTGTTCGTACCCCACGATGCTCACCATGTCGATCTGCCCCAGTTCCTTCTCGCAAGCCGCCAGCGCCGAAGGTGAAATCTCGATAGGGAAATAATATGTTTTACCGCGCCGCGAAAGCGCTTCCAGAATCCACCGCGTTTTTTTGCCACTTCCGCTCCCGAGTTCCGCGACATGCACCGGCGATGGCAGCAATCCGACGATCTCCCGCGCATGCTTCTCCAGCAGTCGCGCATCCGCCCGCGTCAGCCCATATTCCGGCAGCACGCTGATCGTTTCAAAGAGCGCCGAGCCCACCTCGTCGTACAAATATTTCGATGGCAATTCCCTTTGCCCGCTCTTTGTCAATCCTTCGCGTACGTCGGCTGCGAATTCGGACACATGTCTCTGCGGAAGGGTTCGCGTCAGCATGTCGGCTCCCAGGGCCTGAATTTGTCTTGCGAGTGCTAGTCTTCCACGCAACGGAATGTCGCGTAGACGTACGGATAGTGTGGCTGAAACCAGTTCCGGAAGGATCGCCGTAACATGCACGCGGCCGTTCGCGGCGACCCTCCCTTCATCACATAGTGTTTGCCATCGAAGAAATTCGCGGAATATCCCGGATAAAAGGGCATTGGCGCAAATCCAGGGAAAGGCGCGAACTGCGTCCGCGTCCACTCCCACCCGTTACCCACCAAATCGTGTACCCCGAACGCGCTTGCCCCCGCTGGAAAAGCCCCCACCGGGCACGGATCCCAATGCCGAAAATCAAAATTGCCATGGCGCGCGCTCGGCCGTTCTTCTCCCCAGGGATAACTCCGTTCGCCGCCCTCGTGCGTCCCAAACGCCGCTCGGTGAAATTGCGCTTCGCTCGGCAGCGCGCGCCCCAGCCATTTCGCGTAGGCCGCGGCCTCCGCGTGGCTCACATAGGCCGGCCAGTCCAGCGGCAAGCGAATCTCTCCAAACATCGCGCAGTACATCCAAAGATTCCCGTCCCGTTTCCAGAACGCCGGGTGCTGCACTTCTTCTTTTTCTTTCCACTCCCAGGCCTCTTTACTCCACAGCGCGCGGTTCTGGTATCCGCCCGCCTGTATAAATCGCAAAAAGTCTTGGTTCGTTACGTTCCCGCTCTCAATTGCGAATCTCTCGATTTCCACTTCATGCGGATCCAATTCGTTGTCCCAGCCAAACTCATCGCCGTTTTCGTACTTCAGCCCCAGCGTCGCCTTCCCCGCGGGAATTTCTATTAAGCGCGACTTAAACGCCGGCGCGCTTAAGCTTTGTCCAACCGGCCCTCGAATCTTTCTCCGCGCGGGCAGCCGGTGCAGCATGTACGCCAGCGTCTCTGCGTGCATCAACCGGTGCTCGATGGCCACCTCCAGCATCGCCACCAGATAAGGATGCCCCTCTTCCGGTCGCCCCAGCGCATGCTCGATGGCCGCATCCAACTCGTTTCTCACCCGCCGGTTGTACTGCTCGACCTCCCCGCGCGTTGGCCAATCGTTCGGCCCATCGTTCGGCAATCCCCCTCCTACGGGGTCGATTCCAAACGCGAACAGGTCGTCAAACGATCGCTGCGTCCGCCGCAATCCAAATGCGCGCTCCGCCAGCAAGTTCCAATCAAACGCTTCCACATGTCCTAGGTAAAAAATGATTCGGTGCCGCTCGGGAATAGGCCTGTCGTAGATAGCCTCGTCGCGCACGATGCGGAACAACTCATCCGTCTGCGCGCGGGCGTTCAATAGTCTGGTATGGAGGTCGTGACGAATGCGGACAGCTGCGGCTGTAGCTCCCATGGCGTCTTCCCCCTACTTTGGATGCGCCGCACGCAATAAGGATGCGTCATAATTCGGCGCCAGGAAGGCTAGGTGCATTAAGATGGTCCCTCGCTGCCCTGGGACTGTCAATCGAAATGAATACGAAAACCGAGGATTCTCCCGAGGTATCCATCGAATTTCGCGATGTCAGCTATCGCATAAACGATATTCCTTCCCGCGCCATCGTCTCTGGCATTTCTCTAACCATCTCGCGCGGCGAAACCCTCGTCCTCCTCGGTCGCAGCGGCAGCGGCAAAACCACCCTCCTAAAGCTCATCAATCGCATGCTCCTTCCTTCAGTTGGCCAAGTTCTTGTCGAAGGCCGCGCCACCACCGACTCCGACCCCATCCGTTTGCGCCGCGGCATCGGCTATGTAATTCAAGACGCGGGTCTCTTTCCACATTTCACCGTCGCGCAAAATATCGGCCTCGTCCCCAATCTGGAAAAATGGGATTCCGCCCGCATCGCCGCCCGTGTCGAAGAACTTCTGCGCCTGGTAGGTCTCGATCCCGCCGAATATTCAAAACGCCATCCCCGCGAACTCTCCGGCGGTCAGCGCCAGCGCGTTGGCGTCGCCCGCGCTCTCGCTGCCGATCCACCCATCCTTCTCATGGACGAGCCCTTCGGCGCGCTCGATCCCGTCACCCGCGCCGAACTTCAGCGCGAATTCCGCGCCCTTGCTCGCCGCCTAAATAAAACCATCGTGTTCGTCACTCACGACGTCCGCGAAGCTCTCCTCCTCGCTTCGCGCATCGCTCTTCTACACGCAGGCCGCCTGGTAGCCCTCGCCGCCCCGCAAGATTTTCTCCACCTCGATCATCCTGAAGTCCGGGCCTTTTCCAATTGTCTCGACCCCTCTGACGGAGCTCCGCTATGACCCCCTGGCGCTTTTTCATCGAGCATCGCTCCGAAATCTTCAGCGCCACCCTCGACCACATCACTCTCGTCGTCATCGCCATGGTCATCGCCGTCGCTATCGCCGTCCCCCTCGGCATGCTCATCGTGCAGCATCGCCATCTCCGCACGATCGCCCTCGGCATCGCTAGCATCTTTCAAACCATCCCCAGTCTCGCCCTCTTCGGTTTCCTGATTCCCATCCCCTTCATCGGCGGCATCGGCCGCCGCACCGCCATCGTCGCCCTCGTTCTCTACGCTCTTCTCCCCATCCTCCGCAATACTTACGTCGGCCTCACCAACATTGACCCCGCCATCCTCGAAGCCGCCGAGGCCATGGGCATGACCACAACCCAAGTCCTCCTCCGCGTTCGCTTCCCGCTCGCTCTGAGCGTCATCCTCGCCGGCATTCGCACCGCCACGGTCATCACCATCGGCGTCGCCACCATCGCTGCCGCCATCGGAGCTGGTGGCCTTGGCACGTTCATCTTCCGCGGCGTCGCCATGGTCAGCGACTCCGTAATCCTGGCCGGCGCCATCCCCGCCGCCCTCCTGGCCATCTTCGCAGACCTCCTCCTAGCCCTACTCGAGCGCCGCCTCCGCGTCACCTAAGCATTTTTTGGCGCCACACTCTGCTCTCTCCTCGACATCACTTCTTCTCTGTGCTCTCTGTGACCTCTGTGTTAAATTCCCCTTCCAATGTTTGTCCGGGCCTAACATGCGCCGCCCCCTCCTCCGATTCCTTTACCTCCTCTACTTCCTCAACCTCCTTTACTTCACCACCGCCTGCCGCACGCCTTCGCCTCCTCATCTCGTCATCGGCTCCAAATTTTTCACCGAACAAGTCATTCTTGCCGAACTCCTGGCCCAGCACATCGAAGCTCGCACCGGCATCCCCGTCGACCGCAAAACAAATCTTGGCGGCACGCTCCTCGTCCACAAAGCTCTTCTCGCTGGCGACATCGATCTCTACGTCGAGTACACAGGTACCGCCCTCACCGCCGTCCTGAACGAATCTCCCAACTCCGACTCGTCCGCGCAAATCTACAATCGCGTCAAACAGCAATACGCCCAGCGTTTCAACCTCGTCCTCACCGAGCCTCTCGGCTTCGAAAACACCTTCGCCATGGTCGTCCGCGCCACCGACGCGCAAACTTTCCATCTCCGCACCATGTCCGATCTCGTCCCCATCGCTCCCAAGTGGCATGTCGGCGTCGGCTACGAATTCCTCGAGCGCCCCGACGGCTTCCCCGGCTTGAGCCAGCGCTACGATCTCCATTTCGCCAGCGCACCCAATGTCATGGACCTCGGCCTCCTCTATCGCGCCCTAATCGATCATCAAGTCGATATCGTCGCCGGCAATTCCACCGACGGCCTAATCGACTCCCTCCATCTCGTCGCTCTCGAAGACAATCTCCACTATTTCCCACCCTACGACGCCGTCCCTATCGTTCGCCAATCCGCCCTGGAAAAATTCCCCCAACTCCGCGCCGCGCTCGCCGATCTCGCCGGCAAAATCTCCGCTTCCGAAATGCGTCATCTCAACGCCGAAGTCGACGCCGATCAGCGCGACGTCGCCGCCGTCGTCCGCGCCTTCCGCGCTTCAAAAAATCTCTAGCCGCAAGAATTTGCAAACCGTAACCTTTTGCCCCACACGCAGCGTCTAATCACTAGCTTTGCAGCATTTCGGCCCGCATCACCAAGCCAGAGGTTAAGACAGCAACTTTACGAGCGCTCGCGGGTTTTGTAAGTTGTAAGCGTCACAATTTCGGCCCGGACCAAGCAGCAAAATTCCCAGCTCCAGTAATACGGCAGTACAAAAACATTACGGAGGCTCGCATGAAATCACTTCTCGCAGTTCTTGCATTTTTCTTGATCGCTTCGGCTCCTGCTCTCGCGCAAGAAAAAGGCGGGCAGCAACATCCCTCTGAAAAGCATTCCGCGCCGCAGGCCAAAGACGTCGGTCACGGCTACATTCCGAAGAAAGGCCCTCCTCCAGTTAAGGCTGCCCCGCACGGCCAACCCCAAGGCGAGGCTCATGGTGATTCTCACGGCGCACCGGCGGAAGCCCACAATTATTCTGACAAGCAGGGCCATCCCGATGCCCCTCACGTCCACACCAACGGCAAATGGGTCGGCCACGACACCGGTCGTGATGATCCCCACTATCACCTCGATCATCCTTGGGAGCACGGCCGCTTCACCGGCGGCTTCGGCCGCGGCCACGTCTGGCGCATCGCCGGCGGCGACCGTTCCCGCTTCTGGTTCGGCGGCTTCTATTTCAGCGTCGCTCCTGCTGACTACGGCTTCTGCGACGATTGGGATTGGGCCAACGACCAGATTGTCATCTACGAGGACCCCGACCACGTCGGCTGGTACCTCGCCTACAACGTCCGCCTGGGCACCTACTGCCACGTCGAGTACCTCGGCAACGGCTAGTCTTCGCGAGCGTCTGTGCGCTCGCAACGCGCCGCCGCTCACATTCTCACTTCTTGTAGGGGCACGATTTATGTGCCCCTTTTTCTTTTTCCCCCTTACCTTCCGCTCCCTGGCGATCCGCCGGGTGCCGCACACGCCGGTTTTGCGTGTGCGGGTTTAGATCTCACTGCGTCCACGGTGAGGACAGCATCGCCAACCTCCGGTTGTCCAACCTTACAGGAGGGATCACCTATCAGCGGATGACGTGAATGCGCGCGCCGACTTTCAACTTCTTCCACGACTTGTCGGCCGTATATACGGGAGCCTTCAAAGCAAGACCGAGCGCCAAACAAGCCCGGTCACCCAAGGACAAGCCAAACGGCCGGGTTTGCGCGACCAGATGGCCCACAACCCTGGCGTGCTCAGCGGTGAAGGGAACCGCTTCACGGATGGGCCCCAGCGCAGCTTCCCATGCATCGGCTAGGCTGAGGCCCCGGCCGACAAGTTTGCCGTGCACTTCGGCCAGATTGACGGTGCTGATGGCCGCTCCGCTCAAAATCTCAGGTGTCAGCGTTTCGGCTCCGGACTCCTGATTAAGAAGGGCGAGCAGGGCCGAAGCGTCCAGCACAACTCTATTCATTTCGCGCGGCCTCGCGGCGTTCGGCAATCAATTCGTCCACCAGCGAGGTACCCGGCTTCACGTGCTTGCGCACCAGCCGCTGCGCCCGTTCGATGTTGCGCTTCAAGGTCGTGATGCGTAATTCGTCGTCGTGAATCTGCAGGATCACCTCGTCACCAACACGAATCCCCAGCCGCCTGCGAAACGAAGCAGGAATCACCACGCGCCCGTTTTCGTTCACCCTCATTCGTGTTTTCAGCTTCATGTCATTTCCACGTCAGTGACACTATCATAGCATATGTCAAATCTAATCAGAGGTGTCATGTTTCAAAGGGCTGGCGGGTGCCGCACTCTTGCCGCCTTTGCAAGGATGCGGATTTTTCCCCTTCTTCCAACTCCTGATTCCCAACCTCCAGAACACTTTTCCACACATTTCCACAGCCGTATCAAACCACTAACCCTCGAACCAACTCCTTCCATTCCCGCAACTTCCGCCCCCACCATTCGAACCAGCCCTCCCCGTTCGAATAACTCTAAAGTATATTAGAAAATGTATTGACAACTGGTAACCATCTCTGGTACCATGCCTTGTGAACGCAAGCCAGCGCCCCCTTTCGACGATCCCCTCGTCTCCGTGCCACCTCTGCGCCCAGACCTTACCCCGCGCCCGTCGGAACTGTTCTCAGCTTGGCCACCCCCCGGCGGGTCATCCCGAACGCAGTGAGGGATCTGCTTTTTCTTCCTTCAACTTTAAACTTTCAACGCTTGACCTCTTCTCCTTCTTTGACGCCTTTGACGCCGCGTCAACCATAAGCCCTCTGTTTGCCACTCTTCGAAAAACACCCGGGGTGGGGTATTACCCCCTCACCTCAATCTGGAGAAAAAAAATGACCAAGCTCGAAAACACCAAACCTCAGTCCGCTAACACCATCTCCACTAACGACGCGACTCGCTGCCAGCGTCGCAGGCCCTCGGGCCGCCGTTGCAAGCTAGCCGTCACGGCCCCAGGCGCTCCCTTCTGCTTTACGCACACCCAGGAGTTCAACAAAGCCGATACTCTCAATCTCAAGACCGCTCTCCTGACCGGTTACCAGGGCTTCCAAACCGCCCAGGGAATCAACAATTCCCTCCGTAACCTCTATATCCTCCTCGCCAACAACTACATCTCTCCTCGACGCGCCGCCGTCTTGGCCTACATCAGCAGCCTCCAGCTCCGCACCCTCCCGGCCATCGATGCCGACCTCGAAGCTGGCATCGCTGACCCCACCGCGCGCCAGGAGAAAGACTCCGACGCCGACTCTTCCGCCGAAACGACCTACGAAGAAGTCAACGCAACCGCTGCTCCCGCATCGAATACCTGCACGAATGCCGCGCCCGGTTGGGACGTCTCCATCCCCGAACCCGACCCCACAAAGAAACCCTCATGACCTCCGCCATCCGATCCAGCGCGGCACTTGTAGGGGCACGATACATCGTGCCCCTCTCCGCTGTCGCACCACGTCCCGTACGGGCACGGCAAGCCGTGCCCGTCTTCGCTCATTCTTTTCTCGCATCACGGATCGCGGGCCATGGATCACGACTCACAATTCACTCTGCCTCCGACTTTCGACTTTCAACTTTCAACTCGCCTTCACTTCCTTTGACTCCGCCGCCCCTCGCAACATACAATCGCGCCGGATTCAGGGGACGCAACACAATCCAATTCAACAGGTGGGGGACCATACAATGAAAAAGTCTTTGTGGATTTTTGCGGCGGCAACTTTCCTATTCTTCGGCCAGACCGCGCGCGTAGCCGCGCAAGCGCCAGAACGGGGAGAAGGCCACGCTCCGGAAGCCAAGTCGCCGGACAAGTGCGACGCCGCTGAGAAAAAAGAAGAAGTTTCCGTAACCGAGCACACCATCCGCCTAGGCGGCCAAAACATTCCATACAAAGCCACCGCCAGCACCACGCTTCTCAAAAATGAAAAGGGCGACGCCACCGGCCTCATGTATTCCGTCGCCTACACGCGCAGCGACGTCAAAGATCTCACCACGCGCCCCATCTCTTTCCTCTATAACGGCGGCCCCGGCTCCGCCACCATGTGGCTGCACATGGGCGCCTTCGGCCCGCGCCGCGTCTGGACTCCCGACGCGGAGTTCACTCCGCCCGCCCCGTACAAACTCGTCGACAATAATGAAAGCCTTCTCGATAAAACCGACCTCGTCTTCATCGACGCCATGGGCACCGGTTACAGCCACGCCGTTTGCAAAGCCGAGAACAAAGACTTCTACGGCATCGACGAAGATATCGAAGCCTTCGGCCAATTCATAGACACCTACCTCAGTCGCAACGACCGCTGGAATTCGCCGAAGTTCCTCATCGGCGAAAGCTACGGCACCTTCCGCTCCGCCGCTCTCGGCGACTACTTGCAGAACCACTACACCATCCACTTGAACGGCATCGTCCTCATCTCTTCCGTTCTCGATCTATCCACCATCACGTTCCCGACCGGCGATGACCGCTCCTACATCTACTATCTCCCGAGCTACGCCGCCGTCGCCTGGTATCACAAGGTATTGAAAGAGCAGCCCGCCGATTTGCCCGGCTTCGTCGAAGAGGCCCGCAAGTATGCGCAGGGCGAATACGCCGCCGCGCTCTTCAAGGGCGCTGAACTCCCCGCGGATGAAAAAGCCGCTGTCGCGAAAAAACTCTCCTATTTCACCGGCTTGAGTGAAGACTATTTGATGAAGGCGGATCTTCGCGTCAGCCTGCCGCAATTCATGGCCGAACTCCAGCGCAGCCGCGGCCTCACCACCGGCCGCATTGACGCCCGCTACTCCGGCTACACTTTCGACTTGCTCGAAGAATATTCCCAGGGCGATCCCGAAGGCCCGGCCGTCGGCGGCGCGTATACCGCGCTCATCAACGAATACAACCACAACGAGCTGAAATTTGGAAAGGACGAGGTCTATCACAACACCAGCGGCGGTGGCGGCGGCTGGAACTGGACACGTAAATCCCGCGGGCCTCGCGGATTTTTCCCCAGCGGGCCGAACGTCGAAGGCGATCTAGCCCAGGCGATGATCACCAATCCCAAACTTCTTGTCCAGGTTGAAAACGGCTACTTTGATATGGCCACGCCGTTTTTCGCCACTGAATTCACCATGGAGCATCTCGGCTTGCCCGCCCCGCTCCAGAAAAACATCACGTTGGATTATTACGACGCAGGCCACATGATGTATCTCCACGACGCGGCCCGCGTCAGCCTGCACAACCACATCGCCAGCCTGATCGATCGCGGCACGAAGGAGTAGTAGCACAGACTTCAGTCTGTGCTCTGCTCATCACGCTGCAATTTATGAGGAGTTATAAAGAGAGAATGAAAGCAAAACAAACCGTAAATCCAAAAAATTCGGCTAAGAAGCCTTTGCTTCGGCGTAAGCGACAAATTCCTCGTACGGCCCTTTGAAGTCTTCGATCTTGCCGTCGTGGAAATGCCAGATGCGCGTCGCCACTTCATCAATCACGTCGTGGTCGTGCGTCACCAGCAGGACGGTCCCGTCATACCGCTGCAAAGCGATATTCAGCGCGTTGATGGATTCCAGGTCGAGGTGATTCGTCGGCTCGTCGAGCACCAGGAAATTCGGTTTCTGCAGCATCAGCCGGCAGAAAATCAGCCGCGCCCTTTCGCCGCCGGAAAGCGCGTTCGTGGGTTTCAGCGCATCTTCGCCGCTGAAAAGCATCTGCCCCATCAGCCCGCGCAACTCCTGCTGGTTGGCCGAGGGGTCGAACTGCCAGAGCCATTCGATCGCCGTCGTGCCTTTGGTGATGGATTCGCCGTGGTCCTGCGCGAAGTAGCCCACGGCAACTTCATGGCCCCATTTCGTTTCGCCGCCATCGATTTTGAACTGGCGGTCGTCGTCTTCGATGAAACCGGGCGCGTTCAGAACGAGTGATTTCAGCAGCGTGGTTTTTCCAGCGCCGTTGCGGCCCATGAGCGCGATTTTTTCTCCGCGCGTCACGGCCGCGGAAAATCGGGGAATTACTTTCAGGTCGCCGTAGGATTTTTCGACGCTGCGGATTTCGAGAGGATGCTTCCCGGAATTCCGCTTCATGTCGAATTTGATATACGGCCGCTGAATGTTCGACCGCGCCAGTTCGGTCGTTTGCAGCCGCTCGACCTCTTTCTTGCGAGAGGTGGCTTGCGCGGAACGCGTGCCGGCGGAAAACCGCGCGATGAAATCGTTGAGTTGCGCGATTTTCTTTTCGCGGTTGGCGTTTTCCGATTCGATGCGCGTGCGGACGTGCGTTTTTGCCACGACCATGTCGTCGTAGCCGCCGACGTACATGATGATGGTTTCGTAGTCGATGTCCGCGGTGTGCGTGCAGACGCTGTTGAGAAAATGGCGGTCGTGCGAAATCACGATGAGCACGCCTTCGTAATCGCACAGATATCGTTGCAGCCAGTGGACGGAATCGAGGTCGAGGTTGTTGGTGGGTTCGTCGAGCAGGAGAGCGGTGGGATTGCCGAAAAGAGCTTGCGCGAGCAGCACGCGAACTTTTTGGCCGCCTTGCAATTCGCCCATTTTGCGCTCGTGAAAGGTGCTCTCGATGCCGAGGCCGTCGAGCAGCGTTCCGGCGTCGGATTCGGCGGTGTATCCGCCCTCTTCGCCGACGATGCCTTCGAGTTCGCCGAGGCGCATGCCGTCGGCGTCAGTCAATTCCTCGTGGGGCTTGGCGTAGAGGGCGTCGCGCTCTTCCAGCGCTTTCCAAAGCGCGCCGTTGCCCATGATGACGGTGTCGATCACGCGAAATTCGTCGAAGGCGAACTGATCCTGGCGCAGAACGCCCATTTTTTTCGGGCGCGTGATGGAGCCTTTGGTGGGCTCGAGTTCGCCGGTAAGGATTTTCATGAACGTGGATTTACCGGCGCCATTCGGGCCGGTAACGGCGTAGCGGCGCCCGGCCATGAAGGTGCAGGTGACGTCTTCGAAGAGGACGCGGGGACCGAAACGCATAGAGATATTGTTGACCGTGAGCATAACCCTCTCATTGTAGCGTGAAATTGTTGCACGCGCTTGTCACAGTTTGTTGCAGCCAGTAGATTTGTCGCACTGCAAAAGGATGATTCGAGGGACGGGAAAAAGTGATTTTACGGTGATGAAAAAGGCGATTCAAAAGGCGGCGACTTCGCTTGTTCTGATTGTGATTGTGGCGATAGGAGTGCGCGTGGCGTTTGCGTGGGATCAAGCGCGGAAAATTCCGCCTGGAGTGCTGGGGATTGTGCCGTTTCAGCAGGAGACGGGAAACATCGCGGCGGCATTGGCGCGAGGCGCGGGATTCAGTGATGTGTTTCGAACGGAGACTGGGCCGACGTCGTGGTTGGCGCCGGTCTATCCACTGATTGTTGCGGCGACTTTCAAGATATTCGGGGTTTTTACGGCGCGGGCTTTTTTTGCTTGTGTTGCGCTGAACATACTTTTTTCTGCGGCGGCTTGCGTGCCGATTTTCTTTGCGGGGAAACGGATCTCTGGATTGGGAGTGGCTAGCGGGGTCGCGTGGCTTTGGGCGATTTTCCCGAATGCGATTCTCATGCCGTTTGAGTGGATTTGGGATACGTCGCTTTCGGCGCTGCTGGCGGCGACGATTTTGTGGGCGACATTGGAGCTGGCGGAATCGGAGCGGGCGCGGGATTGGTGCGGATACGGATTGTTGTGGGGACTGGCTCTGATGACAAATCCGGCGCTCGGGGTGCTGCTACCGTTTCTCTTGGCGTGGGCGGTGTGGCGTGGGCGGGGAGGGAGCAGCCCCCGGTGGAAACGCGCAGGGCTGGCGGCTGGGGTGGCGATTTTATTTTGCGTGCCTTGGACGATTCGCAACTACGCGGATTTTCATCGACTGATCCCGCTGCGATCGAATTTGCCGTTTGAATTGTGGCTGGGGAACAACGACATTTTCGATCCGGATGCGCGGGGCGGCAGGATGTCGATTACCAGAACGGAAGAGGCGAGAACGTACACGCGAATGGGTGAGACGGCGTACATGCAGGAGAAATGGAGGCTCGCGACTTCTTTCATGGAGTCGCATCCGGATTTGGAATTGCAGTTGACGGGGAAGAAGTTCGTGGAGTTTTGGATGGGGACGGAATCGCCGGTTAAGAGTTTTCGAGAGACGGATTCGTGGCTAATACGGGGGATTTTTCTGGCGGACTTTCTGACGGCGATGGGCGCGTTGTTGGGCATTGTGGTGTTGTGGGCAGGGCAGAGAAGGACAGCGCCCCGGGCGGCCTGGGGTAAACGGCGACGCAGGGATCGCGGAGGCGGCGCAGAATCTGACGAGAACAACGACGAAGCAGGGGAAGCGGCGAGAAAACCTGTCTTCCCTTTGGCTGTATTTCCTGCGGTTTTTCCATGTTTGTATTATGTGACGCATGCGGATTTGCGTTATCGGCATCCGATTGACCCGATTGTTTTGTTGTTGACTACGATTGCCGTCGCGGAGGCCTGCCGCAAAGTGAATAGGCTCGTGCGGACCCGCAAGCGGTAGTCCAGGCAGCTTGCCGGGAGCGTGTTAAATCACCGAAGCGTTAAACGCAAAGGGCAGCCTCAGAACGCGGGCCACACCCCTGGTTGCGATGGGGCTGGCCAATTGTGGGGAATCGAGGTGGATTCAACGGCGAGCAGAGACGTTCAAAATGAATGAAGGCTTGTCGCCAAAGGCTATCGAGTTCGCGGAAGTTCGAGCTTCTCAATTTGCTCCTGCGCGGCCATCACGCGGGCAATCTCCGCTGCAATGGCTTGGGAGGTGACCGGTTTGGCGATGTAGCCATCCATTCCCGCACTCTGACAACGCTGGCGGTCCTCTTCGAACGCATTCGCGGTCATGGCCACGATCGGCAAGTGCTTCCCCGTTTTTTTCTCGAGGGCGCGGATCTTTTCCGTGGTCTCGAGCCCATCCATGATGGGCATTTGCATGTCCATGGCCACCAAATCGAATTCCTGTTCGGACAAGATGCGCAGAGCGATTTGGCCATTGTCCGCAATGGCGACCGCGTGCCCCATTTTTTCGAGCAGGCGCGCGGTCAAACGCTGATTGACGAGATTGTCCTCAACCAACAAAATCCGCAAAGGCTCGCGCCGTTGGTCCACAGGCTTCGCTTCCGCGAGGATTTTGACGGCCATCACATCACCGTGACAGGCTTGCAACGCGGCGCGCAGTGCGGAGCGGCGGAAAGGTTTGAGGATCGTTTGCGCAACGCCTAACTGCTGGCAGCGATCCCGATCCGCCGGATCGAGGGGCCGCGAAAGAGCCAGAATCACAGGGACATCGCGGGCCGCGGAGGCGCGGACATCGGCGAGCAGGGCAAAGCCGCCGGGACCGGGTAGATCATTTTCCATCAGGATGCTTGAAAATTTCTGACGCGTTCGGCTAGCTTCCGCCAACAGCGCCATGGCTTCTTCAGCGCTCGCCGCGGGCACGGTGGTCATGTTCCAGCGAGGGAGCAAACGCGCGAGCAGTTCCAGATTCACTGGGTTATGATCGACGAGCAGAACGCGCCGCGCGGCTCGCCGCGAAACAGGCTGCAATATTGCGGTCTCAGCCGGCCGGAGCTTCTCTGGTGCGGCCCGATGGAAGACCTGCATGGTGAAATGGAACTCGCTGCCGCGGCCTGTTTGACTTTCGACCCAGATGCGCCCGCCCATCAAGTGCACCAGGCGCTCGCAAATCGAAAGACCGAGTCCCGTGCCGCCGTAGCGGCGGGAGGTGGACATATCGGCCTGAGCGAACGGTTCAAAGATTGCATTTCGTTTTTCTTCCGGGATTCCGATTCCGGTATCGGAGACCGTGAATTCCAGCATTAACCCATCTTTGGTGTTCCCGGCGTGCCGGCCAAAAATGGCGACTTGTCCTTCGGTGGTAAATTTCAGCGCATTACCGGCCAAATTTATTAAAACTTGCCGCAAGCGGGTGGGATCGCCGCGCACCACGCGCGGAATATCCTTGCCGATGCTCCACACGAGAGCGATACCCTTCTGCTGCGCTGATGAGGCGAGGGGTTCGAGAGCGTCCTCAATGCAGTCTTCGACGGACATGTCGGCGATCTCGAGATCCAGCTTGCCTGCTTCGATTTTAGACAAGTCCAGAATGCCGTTCAGGAGGGTAAGCAGGGATTCTCCCGAACTCTTGACCATGGTCAGATAGTCGCGCTGCTCGGCATCGAGGTTGGTTTCCAGAGCGAGGGTGGTCATTCCCAGGATGCCATTCATGGGCGTGCGGATCTCGTGGCTCATGTTGGCGAGAAAATCGCTCTTTGCGCGGTTCGCGGATTCCGCATCTTCTTTCGCCTGACGAAGAGCTTCCTGTACTTTCTTCCTTTCGGTAATGTCCACAAAGGTGACAACCGCGCCGATCATCTTGCCGTCTTGCAGCAACGGGTGACACCATAACTCGCCATCGAAGCTGGTCCCATCGGCGCGCCAGAGCAGTTCGTCAGTTTGGTGGAATCTTATTCCGCCCAGGAAATCCTTTTGCAAGGAGCATTCGTCACGCGGATAAGGCGTGCCGTCCCTCCGTGTATGATGGATGACGTCGTGGATATTTCGGCCCAGCACGTCGGCCTGAGAAGCGAAGCGCAAGAGCCGCAGCATCGCATGATTGCAAAATGTGCATTCACCTTTGATGTCCACTCCATAAATCGCTTCCCCTGTGGATTCCAAGAGCAGCCGGATGCGCGCTTCTTCTTCCGACAGACGCAGTTCGCCGGCATCCCGTTCGCTGATCAATGCGCCCAAAACCAGTCCCGCGAGGGAGAGAATCAGCATCAGAAATTGCAGGAGCGTGAGTTCGCTGGGGCTTCGCGGATAAATTCGCAAGGCGATGATTAGGCCAGTATCCAGCGCCAGGATAGCAGCGGTGGCGCCGCGCAATCCTCGACGGACCGCCACCCAGATGAGAGGAGGAAAGAGCAAGTAAAACATCTCATTGCCACGAACAAACCTGCCGCTGAGAGCGGCCCACAGCACGGCCACCAGGATCGCGGCAAAGAGCACGGATTCAAGCGCCCGGCGGAAACCGCGCAGTTCGTGCATCCCCGGAAGGGGGGCCGCACGATCTGCCGTTGCGCCACTTTCGGAGTAGCCAGTGAATCGCTGTAGCCCCGGCAAAATATAAATGAGGCAAAACGGGACGATCGAGCTGATGGCCACGGCATCGCCGACCCACCAGTTCATGGTCGCGCGAAGATATCCCTGCGCGGGAATCAAGTGGTCTACCGCCAGGAACCACGCGCCAAGAAATGCGGTCACGCAGGCCGCGCAATTGCCAGCCACCAGCAACCACATCACGTCCCTTACCGATCGAAGACGCCAATCGATCTTGAGGACGTGCCGCAAGACCAGCGCTGCCGCCGTATAGAAAGCCGCGAACTCGAAATTCCCCACCAAGAAAATGTACGAGTGTACCGGCTGGTGATAATTCAGGATCGAGGAGATGAATTCCGCAAGCAGGACCAGCGGCGCGTAGGATGCGCCGAAACCAATCAACGCGGCAAAGGCCAGGCCCGTGGGCGGATACCAGGCGCTGATCTCCGTCCATATTTGAAAGGAGATCGTGGAACGGTCGAGCAGCACGTACACTATGACGAAACATAGGGCGACTAGAAACCGTGGGAGCTTCCATCGCTTTCGTGCAGCCAATCAGCCCTCCGGCCAGATCATGAGGCGAGGCTTCCCGAAGGAGGAACTGGCGTGATTACATATCGCTATAGACACTCGAATGCGAACCATGGCGCCTCGGCGTGTTCCGAAATGAGAACGTGGCCTGAAAAGGTCTGCAAATGCTATTCAGTTGCGGAGGCCAGCGTTTAGCGGAAAGGGCGCTAAACCAAGAGGCATCAGTAGTTTTGCGGACTTTAAAGCATGCCGCAGCACCACAGGACGCCGCCCCCTTGAGTGTTTCTAGCGCTCGGAGTGCCAAATCCGTAGGGCGGGTGCGGAGGGAAAGATTAGAATATTCTGAGGAAGCACCTTCGGCGCCTGGCGCTTAGCGCTAGGGCCGCGGCTCAAGTTCAATTGCTCGCCTTAGAGTAGCTTTGATAGAGTGGCCGATCGGTTGGAAATGAAGTGTTTGAGAAGGAAAGGGAGATGCGTATGGCGATTTCGCAAGAGTTGCTGGGGATTCTGGCTTGTCCGGTGTGCAAGACTCCGGTGAAGTTTACGGCGGAGAACACGGGACTGAAGTGCGGGAATTGCCACAGAGTGTATCCGGTGCGGGATGATATTCCGGTGATGCTGGTGGAAGAGGCGAAGATCGAAGAGACGAAGTAAAGAAGCATTGAAGCAGGGAAGTAAAGAAACGGAAAAAGACGGCGAATGACTACGACGGACATTGGCGAAGCGATTCCGCGATTGAAGCGGCTGATCCCGAAGATGCGGGGTAAGCGGATGGGCGTGCTTGGGGATTTGATGCTGGACCGGTATTTGTGGGGGACGGCGACGCGGCTTTCGCCGGAAGCGGCGGTGCCGGTGGTGGATTTTGTTTCGCAGAGCGAATGTTTGGGCGGGGCGGGGAATGTGGCGGCGAATTTGGCGGCGCTGGGAGCGCGCGTCGAGATGTTCGGGGCGATTGGGACCGATGAGGCGGGAAAGGCGCTGCAGAAATGTTTGCGGTCTAAGGAGATTGGCGACGAAGGGGTGATTGCCAACGCGAAGCGTGTGACGACATTGAAGACGCGAATCATCGCGAAGCATCACCATGTCGTGCGGGTAGATCACGAGAAACGCGAGCCGCTGCGGCCCGAGACGGAGAAAAAGCTGCTTGGCGCATTATTCAGGGCGATGAAAGAACTGGATGGACTGGTGCTTTCGGATTACGACAAGGGTTTGATCACCGACGACATTGCGGACCGAGTGCTGCGCGCCGCGGACCATCTCCGGGTCCCAGTGTTCGTGAATCCGAAAACGTCGAAGCTCTATGCCTATCGTGGGGCACGGGCAGTGGTGTGCAATCTTTCGGAGGCAGCAAAGTTCGTAGGCCGCCCACTGCTGGACGAAAAAGCGATCGAGGAGGCGGGACGGGCGCTACTGGCGCATTTCGGGTGCGGCGCGGTGGTGATCACGCTCGGGGAAAAGGGAATGAGCGTTTCGGAGGAATCGACACCACGTCATTTCATGATTCCGGCGACGAGTTTTGAGGTGACGTACGCGCGCGTGGGGAAAAGTGGTGTGGACCGCGAAGCGAGCGGAAGGCAAGTATTTGACGTAACGGGAGCGGGAGACACGGTTTCGAGCGTGCTCGCGCTGGCCGTCTCGGCGGGAGCGTCTATGGCGGATGCGGCGGTTTTGGCGAATACGGCGGCGGGGGTGGTGGTGGGGAAGCTCGGGACAGCGAGTGTTAGTCCGCAAGAATTGGATCACGCATTGGAGGATATTCGGCGTTAGGAAAAAGAAAGGCTAAACGCAGAGGCATAGAGTTCGCAGAGAAGATATGCGAAAGGCAAGAAGGGCACGATGTATCGTGCCCCTACAACCGCAAGAAGGAAAAAGCATATTCCTCGCTTCGCTCCGAATGACAATTTGTTTGAGTCGCACCTCTTGGCCGAGTACGGTGGGATTTCTATGGCGGGAAGCTGAAGGATTTGTCGCGGGAATCGACCCAGACGGTGACGATTTTGGTTTTTTGGGATTTTTCGGGGTCGTTGGCGCCGGGCATGGGGCTGAAGGGGCTGATGGCGACGCGAATTTCGACGCTGGTGGCTGACCCCGTCGGCGATTTAGCTTTGACGATTTCGTAGCTTTTGACGGGGCCGTAGTAGCCCGTGGGGCCCCAGTCGGCGAGGAAATCCTGCATGCGGTAGGTGGGGCTGGGTTTCCAGAGCTGGTAGGCGCGGGTCATATCGCCGGCGACGACGGCGTTGAAGAATTCCGCAGCGGCTTTTTTTTCCGAATAAAAACGAAGCACGAACCAGACAGCGATGATGGCGATGATAAAAGCAGCCGCCACGCTGATACCCATGGCGCGCGACTTTTTGTGCAGGTCCGGTGCGGGCGGTTCGAGAAGTGACACGAGAAATGACATGCAGTGGTCTCCTGCCCTGCGAGGCAGATTTGAGAAACGCGAGCGTATATAAGTTATCGTGTTCGGGGCGGGAAGAGAAGGGAGGAGTGGACAGTTGGTAGTGAGCAGCGGTCGTCCTCAGAAGGATGACCCTACAGATTCTGAGTGGAATCAGGTTCGGTGGACTAGACGGCGGGACCTAGACGCTTGATGAATTCCAGATGAACGATTCACCGCAGAGTTAGAGCGCAACGTGTTGCTGGCGGCGGGCGTGCTGTAAAATGGGAGCAATGACGGCGGCTCGCTCATGGCTGTCCCGGGCATCCAAAGAGACGTACATCGCGGGGATCACTCTTCTTGCCATTATGTTGCATCTGGTGATGCGCTTTGCTGCGCATGCTTCTGCGCGAGTTGCGCTCATTCCTCTGATTGTGGCGCTGGTGATTGGCGGAACGCCGCTGATTTTCGATCTGGCGAAAAAACTGATTAAGCGGGAGTTTGGGTCGGACTTGCTCGCGGGAATCTCCATTCTTACGGGCGTATTGCTGGGACAGTATCTGGTGGCAGCGATTGTGGTGCTGATGCTTTCGGGAGGATCGGCGCTGGAGGAGTTTGCCACGGCGCGAGCTTCATCGGTGCTGGATGCGCTGGCGCGGCGGATGCCGAGCGTGGCGCACCGGCGAGGCACGCAGGGAGCGGAGGATGTGAAGCTGGAAGAGATTCGAATCGGCGACGAGTTGATTGTGCTGCCGCATGAGACTTGCCCGGTGGACGGTATCGTGATGGAAGGGCGCGGAAGAATGGACGAGGCGTATTTGACGGGCGAGCCTTACGAAATTTCGAAGATGGCGGGATCGCAAGTGATTTCCGGAGCGATCAACGGGGATGCAGCGCTGGTGATTCGCGCGGAAAAGCTGGCGGTGGATT
>JBARBE010000018.1:0-15273 GCA_049792735.1 Candidatus Acidiferrum sp. | reverse complement strand
CCCGCAGAATGAACAGTTACAAAAAACCGGGAGGGGGGTACCCCTCTTCCAGCCCCAAAGTTTTGCAACTCGTCACTCCCCGCTGGACTTCCGAAGAGTGCCCGCCGGGATCACCCACTGGACTTCCGCTTCCTTTGTTTTCATACTCTTACGCACTCTTTTGCACTGCGCCATCAGCCAACCCCTTTGCCATCAACTGCTTGCGCACTCTTTACCTAAAACACCCGGGGTGGGGGTCACCTCGGGCGGCGTCGTTACCTCATTACTTCCTTACCTCTTTGCGTCCGGTTCTTGTTTCATTCAAACAAATCCGGCTGCTCCCGCGAGATCCGATCCCACAGCGGCTGGAACTGGAACCACCCCGCCTGCGGAATCCCCACCTGCGAGTGTGTCAGCTTCGCCGTTTCGTGCGGAATCTTGCGCGGCTCGCCGGCCGCTTCCGCGAGCATTTGCGCCTGGCACGATCGGTCCATGGTGATGAACCACCACGCCGCTTCGTCCACATTCCGTCCCACGGTGAGCAACCCGTGATTGCACAGAATCGCCGCCTTCTTGTCGCCCAGCGCCTTGGCGATGCGGTCGCCTTCGTCCGTCTCGTAGACCACGCCGGTGTAGTCCGAAAACACCACGTGATCTTCATAAAACGCGCAAGCATCCTGCGTCAGCGGATCGAGCAGCCGCCCCAGCGAAGACCACGCCTTGCCGTTCAGCGAATGCGCGTGCGCCGCCGCAATCACGTCCGGGCGCGCTTTATGAATCCGCGAATGAATCGCGAACGCCGCCAGGTTCACTTCGCGCCCGCCTTCCACCACCTCGCCATGATCGTTTACCAGCAAAAGATCGGACACGCGAATCTGGCTGAAATGCATTCCAAAGGGATTTACCCAAAAATGGTCCAGCTTCTCCGGATCGCGCGCCGTGATGTGCCCCGCCACGCCTTCATCGAATCCACACTTAGAAAAAAGCCGGAAGGCTCCCGCCAGCCGTTCTTTCCGATGCCGCCGCTCCTCGGCTGCCGTCGCGAAGACTGGCGGTCTCGGTATTCGTTCCATTCGCGTTTTTGTTTCGGCCATGATGTCCTCCCTGTTTCGTCAACCTGCTCCCGTTTCGCCTACTATATCGAATTCCCGCAGATTTGCTGGCTCAAATTCTGTCTGAAAAACCGGCTGAAATTCCGCACCAAATCCCGGCCTATCATGACGGCCGCTTTTCTCAACATCCCACCTCGCACGACGCAAAGGCACTTCTTTGCCGGTCGCGGCCTGCTCGGCGATTCACGCAAAAGAAAACGCCCCCGGTTTTCCCGGAGGCGTCTGGAAAAAACAATCTGGAGAAAAAAACTGTCCGCCGAATTATTACTCGTTCGGTTTGGCCGGTGGCTTGGCTGCGGGCTTGGCCGCCGCCGGAGCCGCGCCCGTCTTAGCGGGATAGGCTTGATCATAGAGGCGAATGATCTGCTGTGTGACGTCGATTTGGTCCGAGGCGTAGAGAATTGGCGAATTCTGACCCGAAGTATCGAGCACCACGCTGTAACCGTTCTCGCGCGCGAAGCGGTCCAGAACGTCAACCATTTTCCGCCCGATGCGCTCGAGGACGTCTTGTTGCGCCGCGCTCGCGTCTTCCTGGAAGTCGCTGCGGCGCCGATCGAGCCGCTGCGTGAGGCGCTGTCCCTCGGCCGTCAGACGCGCTTCTTCCTCCTGGCTCAGTTTGCCCTGGCCGGCCTGGAGTTTCTGCTGCAGGTCGTTGATCTGCTTCGTCAAATTGTCGATCTCGGCAGACCTCGGCGCAAACTGCGATTGCAGTTCCGCGGACGCTTGCTTTCCCTCCGCGGTGCTCCCGATGGCGCCACGCAGATTGATGATGCCCACTAGCTTGCCGCCAGTAGCCGCGCCAGTCGCGGGTGCGGCCTGGGCCCATGCCACGCCAGTGCCGATGATGCATGCCGCAGCCAAAGCAGCGGATCTCAATACCATTCTCGAATTCACTTTATTCTCCTTGTTATGTGTGCTTCCGGCTCTGCCGGAACCAACCGAACCCAAATCTTTAATCCGACTGAAACTACTTCTGACTCCCTGCGCGCTCTGCGGGCGCCACGCAAACCCCGAAGTATAGCCGAGGCTCGCACCTTGCTGCAATCAGAAACCACGGGCCGTTCAGAGGTCTTCCTAGGCCTCTGTGCGCTCGCATCTCCCCGTCCTCGCTGCCACACGCTCGCTACCAATTCCCCTCTCCAGCTCAGCGGCGCACCTGCGTATCCGCCACGCACCCTGGTTAGTTGGGCACCTGCAGGATCAGGAGACGATTGTGGCCTTGATCCACGATGACTGCGAGATTCGTGAATTGGTCGATGGCCACGCCAAACTGTGCCGACCCGGGCAGCCCGATGGTTTGAACCGTCTTCAGCGGGCTCGAGGTGGTATCCACGATCGAGGTTGTCTGTCCTGCCAAATTTGTCGTGAGGATCGCTCCAGTCTCCGGGTTGATTGCGAGAGCAGTAGGATTAATTCCCACGTTTACGTTGACGGTGCTTGCAGAGTCGGGGTTAAACGCAGTAATCACGTTGCCGCCGCTCGAACTGGCGTAGAAAACGCCGGGATTCGCAGTGCCAGTGGCGACAGTGGGGTCGAACACGATGCCGGTCGCCGGTGCGGTTACGCCGCCGGTCTGCTCCGTCTGACTCAGGATAGGAGTGGTGGCGCCAATGTCGACAGATTGCAACGCACCCTGGGGAGCCTGGCCACTGATAAGCTCCAAGGCAGTGACCACGGCGAGGCCCTGATTGTTGGTGCCGCGGTCTGGGTCGATGGCTACCGCCGTCGGTTGCTGAAAGCCCCCGATGCTCACCTGAGTACCGACAAGCGTGGATACAGGGGAACTTCCAAAGAGCAAACCGAGATTGATCTCGGTGATGGTGTTCGAGCCTGGGTTGGTAACAATTGCTGCGCCGGTTGCGTCGTTGATGGCGACGCCAGTGGCGTTCGTCCCGGTGGTCACATCAGGGGAGGCGAGCGAATTGGTCAGCAGATTGACGATTGACGCGGTGCCTGCTCCGTAGTTGGCGACCACAGCGAGTCCGAAAGGCTGGCTTACAGCTATGCCTTGCGGAGTAGCCCCGACGGCAATGGAATTAAGGATCGTGCCAAATTTGCCGGGGTTGGGACCGGTTCCGGCGGGAACATCCGCCGGGTTGATGTCGACGACGGAAATGTTATTGCAGCCGCTGTTGGTGACGACAGCAATCGGCGAGAAGGGTCCGTTCGCAAGCTGATCGGCGATAGCCACGGAACTCGGCTGTGTTCCGCCGGCGCTCACGCACACCGTGGAAAGGTCCACTGCTTGAATGACAAAAAATTCCGTGGGGTTGGATTGCACACCACTTCCGTTCAGAACGTCGAGCGCGTAGAGATGCGGGAAGGACAGATCTGAAGCTGGGATGGTGACAGTAAGTTGCCTGCTACTTACAAATGTAACGTCTCCGGCGGGGATAGCCGTGCCGTCCAAGCGGACCTGGGTTGCGGCATCAAAACCAGAGCCGAAGATTTGCACGCCGCTCAAGTCCGTCGTGGAGGTGAGCGTTCCTTGTGGGACGGTCGCACCGGGGATGCCGCCGACCACACCAAATACCGGATTGGGGCTAGGCACAAGGATGTCGGATATTTGTGCGGGCTTGAGAGAATTGAAGGGATTGGGACAAGCGTTCGAGGCTTTGCAGGGTCCGAGATCGATGATGTCAATCTGATTGCTGCCGGACATGACCACGAAGGCCTGGTTGGTTGCAGGATCGACAGCGAGGCCACCGAAAAGCTGAAGTTGCCCGGTGGTGCCGTTTGTGACCGTCAAGGTGGCCGTGCCGGTGCCAGCCAAGGTGGTCTGGGCGTTGAACGTATTTTGGTCCGACTGATTCTGCGGATTAACGAGGCAAGTGGTAGGTTGCGGCGAATTCGCATTGCAAGCAAAAGCATAGCGACGCTGGCTCTCGGGATCGGAAATGGAAACCTGATTGAGGCGGGAATTATAGGAAACGATGGCGTTCGAATACGGCTGCCAGGCGATAGTCGCCGTGCCTCCGAATTCAGCAGAATTGGCGCATGGGAGGGTCACCGTATAAAAGGTGCAAGTAGCAAAGAAGGAGATCGAGCTGATGGTTTGATCCAGGTTATTAATTAGATTGATTTGCGGGCCGTTGGTGCCGGTCGCGTTGGGATCGGCGAGCGCGGCGGTGTTGCTGACGGGATTGATGGAGATGCCTTGAGTGAAAGGAGAAAGGCCGCCAAAGATGAGGTTGGGAGAGCTAAAAAACACTTGAGAAGTGGTTCCGTTGGGGATCGTGACAGTGCCGCTGGACGTGGAATTTATGAGATAACTGAAGCTCGTGTCACTCAGTACGGCCACGTTGTAAACGCCATTGAAGTTCGCCGTGGTGCTATTGCTTGCAGTTCCCGGGCCGGGGACCCCTGTGATCAGGACGGTGCCGGAGTTTCCCGGCACCAACCCGTTCGAGGCCGTCGTCGTGACGGTAACAATTCCCGCGGCAAGCGTAAGCGACTGAATCGTGGCGGAGCTAGAAGCCTTGGTTACGTTCACCCCTTGAAGCGTGCCAGCACCGCCCGGAGTTACAAAGGCAAGATGGCCGTGAGGCGCCATAGCGATCTGCGGATACGGACCGGTGTTCAGCGTGACCTGGGCGTAGAGACACTCCCCGTTTGGCGCGCCGTTTTGCGGGGGAGCTATCGCCAGGGGACATCCGTAGGGATTAGCTCCCGTATTCAAATTGACGAGGAAGCCGAGGTTGGCCGCGGTAGAAGACGCAGTTGACGAGTATGCCACGAGAGCCATGTTGGTGTCAGGGTCGACGCCGATGGCGTAGGGCAAGGGAGCCGGCGAAGCTTGGCCTTGTAATGCACCCGAAATATCCACGGTGAAGGGAGTGCCAGCAATGCCGGGAAATGGCACAACTGTAACGCTTTGTTCCTGATAGTTGACCACCGCCACGGTATGAGTATTGCGATTCACGGAAAGGCCACTGGGAACACTGTTGGCGGTAAGGCCGACGTGGACAGGACCGCCGAGTGGAGTCAAGGTGCCGTTCCCGATGGTGTAAAATTGCACGGCACTGGAGCCGGTTTCAGCAACGACAAGCTCGCCGAGAGTCGGGTCAACATCGATGGCACTAGGATTCGTACCCACGCCCATAACAGTGCCTGTCAAGACGGGGGGATTTGTGGCATAACTTGGAAAAATCGCCAAATCCGACACAGCGGGATTATCGGCAAAAGGAAGGGGTGGCGCGCCGCTGGACACGGAAAGCGAATAGAGTCCTGGAAGTCCAGAGTTAATCGGACCGACGGGCAACTGAACCTGAAGCTGGCGTGAAGATGACAGGAGCTGGTTCTGACCGTTCGTCGAGCCAGGGAGCGTTTGGCCCAGAAAACTCGCCTGAGCAGACTGGCCGCCTTGTCCAAAATAGCCTCCGTCAATCGTTAGAGGGATATTGCCCGAAGAAGTGACTCCTTGTACGACATCATTCGGAGTCGAGTCCAAAGTTGTAGGGCGTACAGGCAGTATGTTGAACGAAAATGTTCCGGCCGAGGTGCAGCCCGCTGGAAGGGGGTTGCCGGTGCACGTCGTAACGGGCTCCCCAGGATCCGTGACAGTAACCGTGACAGGGTTAAAAATGGGGGGCGTCAGATTGTTGGCAAAAAGGCGGATGCGAGCACCTGTCGAGGGTGGATTTACGACTGTGCTAGTAGGAATCGGAAACAGAACCTTGACCTGGCCGGTCGCCGAGTTGATTGGCGTTACGTGGCCGGCGGCATCCGTGAGCGTGATTTGCGAAGCCGAAGACATGTTGGGAGCATTGAGATAAATATCCCAATAAGTGGCCCCCTGCGGAGCGATGGTGGGACTGATTCCGTTAAATGTGATTGGCCCGCCTTGCGTGATGGTGATGGTACCCAAGGCATAGCGAGTGGGATCTTCGACGGAAGTCGCAACGATGGTGAGAATTTGCGGGGTGGTGCTGGTGCTGGTAGGCGTGGTGTTCGTGGGCACAACCGTGGGAGCCGAGTAGATGCCGCTCGCATCAATCGAGCCGCATCCCGAAGCATTGCCGCTCACGCTGCAGGTGGGCAAAGCGGCATAGCGGTTGGGAGTTGTGCCGGTGGTCGAGCTGGGAGTGGACTGTGTGAGCGACCAGGTGACGCCCTGGGCTTTCAGATCGTTAGTCAGGATGGCGAAGAAGGGTTGCTTTTCATTTGTGGGAACAGCGGCAGTCGTCGGATTAAGAGAAACGGAAATACCTGAGTCGATGTAGAGGTCCAGGGTCTGGTACCCATGCTTGCTTGTGTCCCCAACAGCTTGCACGGAGATGACGATGGTTAGACCGGGGTACTTGGTGGGATCGGGGAGAACCGAGGGCGCAAGAAACGTTGCGGTGCCGGTGATTTGAAGGTTGGAAAGAGTGCCGAGAGTGCCGTCGGTGGGACAGGTTGTCAGGGCCGAGGTAGTAGAAGTGCCGGAAGAATTGGTGGTGGTGGTGGTGTACTGGCATGGCGTACCTGCCGGCAAGGTGGGCTCCCAGGTAACATCCGTGTTGGCCGGACCGACTACCGTTGCGTTAATGGTTGTCGACTGGCCCAAAATGAGGGTAGGGCCGACAGAGGACGTGAGGGATACGGAGGTAACGGTGGCGCTGCTGCTGCTGCTGCATCCGCTCAGAAATAAGCATGGCGCGAGGACCGCCATCGCCGGACAGATCGAGATCTTCCACAACTTCATTGACTTCGCCTCCCCAAATTCATGCGGGCCGCAAATCGCGCGGACACGCCGGTCTCATTTTTCCGAGATAACTCCAAAACCTTTGCCGCTTCTGCGGGCCTAGAACGTTTTGCCAACCGTAAATCGAAATGTCGTCTTGGGCTCGAAGTAGTTCAAACGCCCGGGATTATTCAAAAAATTCAATTGCGGCTGAATTTCGTTTTCCCAGAGATTCGGGACCAAGCCATCGAGAGTGTTCTTCCAATTATTCAGCGTGCTCTGTTCAACAAACGGATTGGGCGCAGCAATCTGCGAGTACAGCCTGTTTAAGTTATAGGCGTAATAAATCCGGAAGGGCGCCTGGATGATCGGGAGATTGATGCCAAATTCGATGCCGGCCGAGTCCCTAATCCTGAAATTCGTGCCGGGATAAATTCCCAGATTCTTCGTGAGAGGGGCATTCGGAAAGGTGGCCGTGATGTTGGCAATACCGGTGGGATCCAGGTGCAAAGCGCTGCGGTTCAGAATTCCATCCGTTCCGATGTCGTTGAAAAAGGACATGCTGGCATAGTGGCCGACGATGGGAATGCGATATTCGACGTTGCCGTAGGTCTGATAATCGCCACCGGGCAATGTAGCGGTGTAGACCAAAACGGGCAAGCTGAAGGATCTTACAGCTCCGCCGGAAAGCGGGTCGTGATAATAGAGGGGTTGAGAAGTCACCGTGGGGATGAAGACGACCGGCGAGATGGAGCGAATATCAAAGCCGCGAATGTCTTGTTCTCCGCCCATATAGAACCGGTTGTAGGGAGGGACTTCCTTGCCGCCGTAGCCGGTAATCCAGGAAGTGGAGAAGTGCAAGCCGATGGCATTGCGGTGGTGGTAGGTGGGGTGGAAATATTTGATGTCGAAGACGTTGGTGATGGTGTTTACGTTACCACCCAAAGGTCCGCCCACGAGGGACAAGGAATAATAGAGGCTCTTGCCCTTGGTGGCGTTAATCGGATTATCGATGGTGTTGTAGGTGACCGAAGGCGTAAGGGAGCTAGAGATGATGCCATTCAGGGCGCTGGGGCCAGCGATAGCACGATACTGCAACTGCTCGAAGAGCAACTCGGAGGCCTGATTGAAAGCCTGGATGTTGGTGCGGCTAAGGCCATAGGAAAGGCCGAATCTGGCGAAGGAAAAGCGTTTGGCGGGATAACTGGCGAAGGCAGTAAAGCCGGTGCTGTTTTGATTGTAATTCTGGACGTATTGCGGATTGATGCTGACTTGCTCGTTGAGGAGGATGGCCTCCTGTTTGGCTTGGTCGAAATTGTATTTGCTGGTGAAGACGGTGATGCCGGTGGAAATGGGACGGTCGAAGAGGTAAGGCTCGGTGAAACCGAATTGGACGGTGCGCTGGAACTCACCGAGTTGCGCCGAGAGGGTGAGCGTTTCGCCTAGGCCGAGGAAATTGTTGGTTTGATAGGTTAGGCCGATAAAGCCGCCGGCTAAGCCGCTGACGCCGCCTTGCAAACCGATGGACTGTTTGCCCTTCTCTTTAAGCTTGAGGTTGATGTCGACGGTGCCTTCCTTGGTGTTCTTCTGGAGCTCGACGGCTTTATCGGCGTCGATTTTATCGAAATAATTGAGCTGGTTGAGGCGCAGGATGCTGATGTCCCAATAGCGCTTGTTGAAGAGCTGGCCTTCGTCGATCAGCAACTCGCGGCGGATGACTTTGTCGCGGGTGGTGGTGTTGCCGCTGAAATTGATGCGCCGGACGTAGTATTGCTTTTCTTCGTCGAAGCGGAGAGTGAGATTGATTTTCTTCGCGGCATCATCGATGTCGAAATCGGGCTCGGCGGTGAAATCGATGAAGCCATACTGGCCGTAGGCATCGGTATAATTCTTGAGGGCTTTGCGGAGCTTGTCGACATCAAAGATGTCGCCGTCTTTCAAGGGGAAGAGAGACTTGAGGGGATCGGCCTTAAGTGACAAGGCTTTATCGGGGTCTGAGCTGACGATTTTCAGCGTGCCCATGCGGTATTGGACGCCTTCTTCGATCTTGATAGTTATGTTGACGGCTTTACCGGTGTGCGGCTTCAAGCCGGGAACAGGAACCCCGCCGTGGTGAACATCGACGTTGTTGAGAATCGGGCCATTCGGGGCGACGACCACGCGGAAGTAGCCATTATTTTGGTACAGGCCGCGGACGCCAACTTCCAGATCTTCGTTCAGTTTTTCGCGGTCATAGGTTTTGGATAAGACCGGAATGTCCCAAAAATAGAGAGGAATGCCGTAGGGACGATCGTTTTTCATGGAACGGATGAGCTTGCGGTCGCTGAAGGCGTGATTGCCGACAAATTTGATGGTGCCGACTTTGACCTTGGGGCCTTCGTCGATTTTGAAGATGAGGATGACGGCGTTACTCGAAGCGATGCGCTCGTACTCCGGGGTCACTGTGGCAAATTGACGGCCGTGCTCGCCGAGCAACTCCTTGAGGACCACTTCGGCCTTTTTGATTTTGGTAGGATCGAAAGGGCTTTCGACGGAGAGGCCGACTTTGCGGTCCTTGAAGCGGTCGAGGATGTCGGATTCGGAAACCGAGTGGATGCCATCGTATCGAATGCGGCGGATGATGGGCCGCTCTTTGACTTCGAAAATGATGATCTTGGCGTTGGGGCGATCCGGGGAATCCTCGACGCGCAGCTTAACGTCTTCGAAGAATTGCGTGTTCCAAAGCGCCTGAAAATCGCGGCGCAGGGTTTCTTCGTTATAAGGATCGCCTTCGCGGCTGAAAATGCGGGCTTTGAGGGTGTCGCTACGAATTCTGCGGTTGCCGATAAATTCGATGCGCTCGATGACGGACTGGGGCTGGCCGTTGGCGGCAGGTTGCGCGGGCTGCTGCGAATCTTGAGGTTGGGCATCTTGAGGTGTTTCGTCCTTGGGAGACTCAGAGGGTGGAGGCAAGAATCCCAGATCCGCGGACGCGGATTCCGCCGAGAGGAGGGTTGTTGGCGTTGCAGCCGGCGAGCCGGACGCGAGCAAAAGAAAAAACGCCGCGATCCAGGCGCAGCGAAACGCCAAAACTCCAAATGGCAAACAGACTTTCCTATGAGCGGCCTGTGAGATCGTCAAGGCCGCGCCCCCGAAGCACAAGTTGTTTTTCTCCCGCCGGACCCGGTGTGGGCCGGTCGATTGCCAACCCCGACCTGGTCGAGGTCTCCCGTGCGTTGTGTCAGATTCGCTAGTGGATAACCGGGGTTGCCTCAACCACGGGGCGGAATGCCAATGCTTCTCCCGCGACGTAAATCTGCAGCGTCGCGGGCCTCTGGATACCCCCCTGGATGAGCGCCTCCGAGAGCGGGTCCTCCACGTACTTTTGGAGAGCCCGACGGAGCGGCCGCGCCCCATAGCTGCGGTCGGCACACGTTTTCTCGAGGATCCACTGGCGTGCTTCCGGCGAGAGCACGATCTGCACCTGGCGGTGGATCAGCGTGTCGTTCAGCTGGCCCACAAGCAAGTCGATGATGCGGAGCAAGTCTTCGTCGCCGAGCGCGTTGAAAATAATCACTTCGTCCAGCCGGTTGAGAAACTCCGGATTGAACGCGCGTTTTACTTCGTTCATCACCATTTCTTCGATGGACTTCTGGCTGGCTTCATCGGCGCCGGACTGGAAGCCGATGGAGGTGCGCCTCTGCAAGTGCCGCGCGCCGAGATTGGAAGTCATGATGATGATGGTGTTGCGGAAATCCACGGTGTTGCCGAGACCATCCGTCAATTGCCCGTCTTCAAACACCTGGAGAAGAATGTTGAAGACGTCCGGATGAGCCTTCTCGATTTCATCCAATAGGATGACCGAATAAGGCGTCCGGCGGACCCGCTCCGTCAACTGCCCGCCCTCTTCATAGCCCACGTACCCTGGAGGCGCGCCGATGAGCTTCGAAACGGAGTGCTTCTCCATGAACTCCGACATATCGAAGCGTACCAACGACTTCTCCGAACCAAACAGAAATTCCGCAAGGCGACGGGCGACTTCGGTTTTGCCAACGCCCGTTGGCCCGAGGAAAAAGAAACAGCCCACGGGACGCAACGGCGATTTGAGGCCGGCGCGGCTGCGGCGAATGGCGCGAGCGAGGGCGGTGATGGCTTTGTCCTGGCTAATGACGCGCTTGTGGAGCTCGGGCTCGATGCGCAGGAGCTTTTGCTGCTCGTCTTCTTTAATGGAAGTGACGCCGATGCCGGTCCAGCGGGAGACGACTTCTTCGATGTCTTCGCGGGAGACGATGCCGGTGGAAGCATCATCGAGCTTGTAGCGCTCGCGAAGACTGCGGAGATTTTCTTTTTCTTTGCGCTCTTCTTCGGAGTAGAAACGCGCCTTTTCGAACTCGTGCTGGGCGATGGCGGTTTCCATGCGGTGCGTGATGAACTTCACGCGCTTTTGTACTTCGCCGACTTCTTCGGGAACGGTGGCCTGGCGGAGCTTGACGCGGGCGCCGGCTTCGTCGATCAAGTCGATGGCTTTATCGGGAAGGAAGCGGTCTGGAATGTAGCGATTCGAAAGGTAGACGGAGTACCGCAGGGCTTCGTCGGTGTAGCTGACGGCGTGGAATTTTTCGTAGCGCTCGCGGACGCCCTGAATGACTTGGATGGCTTCTTCTTCATTTGGTGCGGGAACTTTGACGGACTGGAAGCGGCGCTCGAGCGAGCGGTCTTTTTCGACGGATTTACGGTACTCGCCGGGAGTCGTTGCGCCAATGCATTGAATCTCTCCGCGAGAGAGTGCCGGCTTCAGGATATTCGCGGCGTCCAGTGAACCTTCCGCGGATCCGGCGCCGACGAGGGTGTGCAGCTCGTCGATGAAGACGATGGAGTTCTGGCTCTCCATCAATTCTTTCATGATGGTTTTGAGACGCTCTTCGAATTGGCCGCGGTACTTAGTTCCGGCGACGATCAAGGAAAGATCCAACGAGAGGATGCGTTTGTCGGCGAGGAAAGGCGGGACGTCGCCGTCGGAAATGCGCTGCGCGAGGCCTTCGACGATGGCGGTTTTGCCGACGCCAGGCTCACCGATGAGCACGGGATTGTTTTTTGTGCGGCGGCAGAGAATCTGGATGACGCGCTCGACTTCGCCCTCGCGGCCAACGAGCGGATCGAGAGAGCCTTCGCCGGCGGCCTGCGTGAGATCGCGGCTGAATTCAGCGAGCAGCGAGGTTTCTTTAGGCCGAGCGGTGGTGGTCTTCTCGCCTGAGGTGCGTGCCAACTCTTCGCGAAGCGTCGAAAGGCGCAGGCCGCGCTCCATCAGGATCTCGGCGCCGAAGCACTTTTCCTCGCGTAGAATTCCGAGCAGCAAATGCTCCGTCCCGACGTGCTTGTGGCCGAGCCGTTCGGCTTCTTCCGCCGACATATTAAGGATGCGCTTGCACTCGGCGCTGAGCGGCACTTCGACGGAGGTCGAGATGCGCTCGCGAATGGTGATGCGCGCCTCGATCTCTTTGCGGATCGATTCAATCGATCCTTGCTGCCGCAAGAAACGGTTGGCCAGCGCCTTGTCCTCGCGCATCAAGCCGAGCAGCAAATGCTCGGTCTCGATGTACGGGCTGCCGTACTGGCTGGCTTCGTATCGTGCAAAAAAAATGACGCGACGCGCTTTTTCTGTGTAGCGTTCGAACACGTTAGCTCGCTTCTCCCTCTGGGGCCCTGCTCGCTGGAGCCGCAACTCCGCGAGTTTGCAGAACGCCGTGTTCTAGTCCGAGTATCCGGTCGCACCGCGCAGCAAGCGCCAGGTTGTGAGTCGCGATAAGCGACGTCAGCCCGTGCATGCGGTGCAGCCGTTCCAGTAGCTCAAACACGGCCCAAGCATTCTGCTCGTCCAAATCCCCGGTAGGTTCATCTGCCAGCAGCACGGTTGGCCCAGTGACGAGCGCCCGGGCAATCGCAACGCGCTGCTGTTCCCCTCCGGAGAGTTCCCCTGCGCGATGATCGGCCCGATTTTCCAAGCCAACCTCCGCGATCCACTTCCGCGCTGTCTCCAGCGCTGAAGCAAAATTCTCGCCGCGTAACAACAGCGGCATGGCTACATTTTCCGCCGCCGTAAAATCCGGCAACAACTGATGACGTTGCCAGAGAAAACCCACCGCGCGGTTTCGAAATTCCGCGAGCGCCGCGTCATCAATCGTTTCAATGGCTTTATTTGCGAAGTATACTGTACCGCTCGTTGGCGTGTCTAGCGCAGCGAGCAAGTGCAACAGAGTGCTCTTCCCCGCTCCCGAGGGCGCCACAATGGCGACCATCTCGCCTTTCCGCAGACTCAGGTTGGCGTCGGATAAAACGAACAAGCTTTTCTCGCCCGCGCCGTAGACTTTCTTCAGGCTTCGAGCTTCCATGACAACAGCAGCCGCGCCTCGCGCACCTGCATCGCCGGTCCGAACGGCTTGTCTCGTGTTGTCTTGCGGCTGAATCATATGGTTATCGAACTCAATCCTCAGCTGCGGGGGTCTCTATACTTTTTTCTCTTTACTTAGATGCAAAACGCGCCAGCCTCGTACTTACTCGCACGTGCCGGAAGGCCCGCAGAATTGCCCAAGAGTTTCCTATTTCCGGCCAGCGCTTGCCTGTCTCCAAACAGCGCCATCCATACCAGGTTCAATATGCCCCTAAGCATCTTTATTTCAATAGCTTGTAGCGGGCATAACCTAATTGGGATGTTGAGGGTGGCACCCCAATCTTGTCCGCTTGCCTCTGCCCCTTTCTACGTGCAAATCACGCGCCAAAACCCCTCTGCAACGCTCCCAGATTCTATCTCAACCGTCTTGCCCATCACTCGAACCTGAGAATCTCTACCGGCAATAACTTCGCCGCTGCCCGGGCCGGAAGAATCGTCGCGCCAATGGAAATGGCCATGGCTGCCAGCGTGATCCACACGCCGTCCGACACACTGGGATGAAACGGCACATAAGAAACCGCATAAATTTCCGGGTCCAGCGGAATCAAGTGATATGTTCCCGCAATCAGCGCGAAGGCATAACCAACGCAGAGACCGATGAACGTCCCGCTAAAACCGATGGCGATTCCCTGCCACAAAAAGATGGTTCGAATCTGGGCGCGGCGCGTTCCCATGGACATCAGCACGGCGATGTCGCGCGCTTTATCCGTTACGGTCATCGAGAGCACCACAAGAATGTTCAATCCTGCAACAAATGTAATCAGTCCTATGAAGATTGCCGTGACCAGTTTTTCCAGGTGGAGCGCGCGGAATAACGCGAAGTTTTGCTCCATCCAAGTGGTCGTTAAATAGCCCTGGCCCGCAATCTGCTCGGCCTTCCGGGCAATTTCTGGCGCCCGCTCCGGATTGTAGAGCCGGAATTCCAGGGCGTTAACAATGTCGCTTGCGCCAGCCAGCGATTGTGCGGCTTGCAGCGTCATGAAACACCAATTCTTGTCGTAGTCGTAAAAGCCAGAATTAAAGATTCCGGTCACGCGAAAACGCCGTGTCCTTGGAATCAGCCCAAACGGCGTCAATCTCCCCTGCGGACTTGTAAGGGTCACGTAGTCGCCCGGCTCGATCTTCCAGTCGTCCGCCAGCTGCTTACCCACAAGCAGGGCATCGATACCATCCGCATCGGGAGTGAAATCCAGCTTGCCGGCAACAATCCTCTGAAGCGCTTCGTCGCTGCGCCGCTCGAGCTCCGGTTCGACGCCTTTAGCAACGACGCCGAGAGCTTCTCCTCCAAACGAAAGCAGCACCGTTTCATAAACAGCGGGCGTAACGGAGCGCACTCCAGGAATAGCCGCGAGTTTCGTGGCCAGCGCTTGGTAGTTGTGGATTTCGGAGCCAGGACGAGTGAGCGAGACATGCGCGGTAACGGCGAGCAATCTATCCTGCAGCGTCTCGCGGAATCCTGTGTTCATGGACAGGGCAATCACGAGAGTCGCCACGCCAGCCGCCACGCCAAGAATCGAAAACAAGGTCACCAGGCGCAGCACGGCGGGCCGGTAAGGCGAGCGCAAATACCGCCGCGCGACGAACCATTCAAATTGCATTGTGGGATCGCATCAGTGAAAGGATACTTTACGCCCCATGTCCTTCGGAAGTGGAGTCTTGACGAGATTCCGGGCGCAGCAGCGGGAATAATATGACGTCACGAATAGAGGGTGAGTCGGTGAGCAACATCGTGAGGCGGTCGATGCCGATGCCCTCGCCGGCGGTGGGAGGCATGGCATGGCACAGCGCGCGGATGTAATCCACGTCGAGCTGCTTCGAAACTTCGTCGCCGCCTTGCGCGATTTGCGCCAGGAAGCGACGCTCTTGCTCGGCGGGATCATTTAATTCAGAGAAGCCATTGGCGACTTCCATTCCCGCGACGTAGATCTCGAAGCGTTCCGTCAAGGACGGATCTTCGGGCTTTTGTTTCGAGAGCGGGGAAATGTCGGTGGGAAAATCGTACAGGATAGTGGGCTGAATCAGCTTGTCTTCCGCGATGGTTTCAAAGAGCAGTCCCGTCCACTCTCCGTCCTTCAAGGTGCCCTTTGCTG
>JBARBE010000017.1:0-20093 GCA_049792735.1 Candidatus Acidiferrum sp. | reverse complement strand
CTTAGCCGCCGCAGCTCGGCCTTTTGCGAATCAGAAAATCGGGAGCCATAAACGGAGAGGATTGCTTGAAAGCGAGCTTCTGATTCTGCCTGACTTGCCGGCGGGAGTGACGGCGTTTCGGGAGATTGCCGCGGAGAGGACCGTCCGAGTGAGGAGTACGTCGTCGTTGCACTTGGCGGCACAAGAGAGGCGGCCGAAACGATGGCTGCGCGACGGGCAAATTCACGCCGTGAGATTGGAGATCCGCTCTTCTCATCCATGGTAGTCCCCCGGCCTGGGATGTGTGCTCGAAGCGCCCTTGGCGAAACTACAGAACTAGCAAGTCACCGTCAACTTTGTGGACGATCACGACGAACGCAAAAGTAACTCCGCAGTCGTCGCTCAGTCCAGCCGCGTCAGAGTCTGTATCTGAAGTTCAAGCGCCTGCGTGTACTGCCGCTCGATCTGCATTTCGGTCTGCAATTTCTTTACGAGCAAATCGAGGCGAGCGATTTCCGCACGCAGTTTTTGAATATCTGAGGCTGTGGCTGGGCGAGCTGCCGGAGCGCCCGGCTGTTGCAAATTTTGCTGGGAGAACGAGGCGTCGCTCGGTCGAGGCGCAATGAAAGCTTCGGCCAGCGCGCGCGGCCAGATGGACTCCGAAGCTCTTTGATCAGCGGCGGGAGGCTGCGGAGCGAGTGGGCGAGGCGCAACCGGAGGCGGCGCGAAAAGGTTATTGAGAGCATTGGAGGTGGCAGGCCGCTCGACGGCTGGGGCGTCCGCTGCGCGTTTTGGTTCGAGCAAGCTCTTTACGCGTCCAATCAGCTCTTGCGGCTGGAACGGTTTGCGAATGAGTTCGTCGGCCTTCACCGCGACAGCTTTGTCGGCCACCGTCTTATTGACGACGCCGGACATCAGCACCACGGGAGTCGCGCCGTACTCGGGATGTTGCTTGATCTGGCTGCAAACGGAATAGCCGTCCTGATCCGGCATGATGACGTCCGTAATGACGACGTCAGGCTTGTTTTGTTCAAACTGGGCCAGAGCCGATGCCGCGTCGGCGCAGGTAATCACATTGATGCTCTCGCGACGGAACGCGATCTTGATGACTTCGCGCATCGTCGCACTGTCATCGATGAAATAAACCGTCGGTATTCGCTTCGCTTCCGTTTTTTCCAGCGGTGGAAAAGTCATCGCCTCGCTCATAGCACTTCCTTGTCCGCCATGTCGCGCTCTCCTTCGTCGTACTCGCGCATGGCATCGAGCATTAGATCCGTCGCCGACCTCAAAACAGTGCGTTGGGGCGAAGTGGTCCCATAAGCAAACTTGTAGACGCCGGAGGCGCCTTGAACGCAGCTTTTGAGAATGTGAATCACCGCTTCGTCACCGAAAAGGCTGCCGCATTCCGCGTGAGCGATCTCTCCCGCGTCAAAAAAGAGCACTGCGTCAGTTTCGCCGGCGTTAACGTGTAGAGCGCCGGTCTGATGTGCGTGTCCGAGCATCTGCATGACGCCGGTAAGATCGTGGTGCGTCAAGCTGCCGCTGAGGCTGGTGTCCGACTGCGTAAGCATTTGGGTCGGCTGAAAACCTTCCGATTTACTGACGATGATGCTTTTGATATGCGAGGCGATGACCGCCGGCGCGCTTTGCCGGTCGATGTAGTCGTCGCAACCCGCTTGAAACGCTTCCATGAGGGCGCGCTGGCTGCCGTCGCCGAGCGCGATGATTTGGAGCGATGCATTCTTCGGATCGGCGTGAATAATTTTCGCGATTTCCAAGGCCCCCATCTCGCGCATATTCGTTGAGCAAAGAATCGCGGAAGGAGCGTCGTATTCCAGCGTAGTCAGTGCGTAGGCGGCCTGCGTGCTCGATACAACTTCAAAACCTTCGCGTTTGAGGGCGTCGCCAAGCCGCTTCGCGAAATACACGTTGCTGTCAATCAGCAGAATTTTCGGTCCGCGTCCCGGAGGCATCACGGTCTGGCCTCCAGAACAACGGCAGCCGGCTTAGGGGCGGACGATGCCTCGCCGCCCGGCGTGAGAGCATCCAAGTTCAAAACTTCAATCACTTCGCCGTTGTGTGATATCCAGCCGGCGACGTATGGAGCGTCCGCTTCCGCCGAACCGATCATCTCCGCGGTAATGAGTTCGCAGTCGCCCGTTACAGGAAGAGCCACCCACTCGGATTTGTCTCCGTAGTGACGCACAGCAATCAAATAGAAGCGCCGCGATGTAAGGCCCTTGCCAAGCAGTTTCTCCGCGACATCGCATACCGGTACGATCCGGCCGCGGCGCAGAATCACGCCTTCGAGTTTCGGAGTGCGATGCGGAAACCGAAAAATGCGGCTAGGCGCCACGAGTTCCGAAATTTGCGTGGCAGCCACGGCGAAACGGCGCTCCCCTAGGCGCAGTAAGACGAACGATTGTGCCGCGAGCTCGGTGCCCTGGGTCATTGCGGCAACTCCGGGCCACCAGTCAGTGTTTCTTCGGCCGGGTCAAGGGGAGGCAACGAAGCATCGAGTAATGCGAACTCTTCGGCGGTCAAGAATCCTTCAGGATTCACCACGGGAATCACGTTTTGATCGAGAGCCGTCAATCCGCGGTACCACTGCCGCTCTTCGTTGCAGTACGCCAAGGGCAGGGCTTGCAATCGCGTCATCGTGGCCATTTTGTCCATGCCATCGACCAGCAACGCGGTTCGCGTTTTTCTCAACACAAAAACAAGGCCAGCGGAAGATGCCGACAACCCAAAATGAACGGCTGCGTTTATGACATAGAGCGCCTTGTCGCCGCGCCGCAACACATGGCGCACCTTGCGAATTGTCGGCTGATTGATTTCCATCGCAGCGCCCGAAAGACTGTCCACGCTGCGGACTTCTTGTACCGAAGCGGATGACACGGCGAGAAGTTGGCCGGATACGCGAAACAGGATGATCTGCTCCGTGCGCCCTGCTTGCTGCTTGCCGGGAGGAGTGGCCAGGCGCATCAGCGGACTCCCACGGGAGTGGAACGGCAAATCCCGATCACTCGCTTCTCGATGGCGGGATAAATGTCATCGATCCCAAGCACTTGATCCACCGCTTTAGCCTTGATGGCTTCCGCAGGCATGCCGAAGATGACGCAAGTCGCCTCATCTTGAGCGAGCACCAGTCCGCCAGCAGCTTTGATAGCTTTCGCGCCGATCGCCCCGTCGTTGCCCATACCCGTCAGAATCGCGCCGATGCTCATCGCGCCCGCATAAGCCGCGACGGATTCCATCGTTGCGTCGATGTTTGGCAGGTAGCCGTTGATGCGGCCGCTGGAGCCATCGAGCTGGATGCGGCCCGATGGAGTCACGCGCAGATGCTGGCCACCGGGACAAATATAAAAGGTGCCAGGTTGCAGGGACTCGTTGGGCTCCGCTTCCTTGACGCGAATGCCTGTGAACTCCGCGAGTTGTGTTGCGTACTGCGTTGTGAAAGAGGCCGGCATGTGCTGCACCAAAATGACCGCAGCGGGGAACTCGCGCGTGAAGCCGGGCGCCAGACGCATGACCGTCGCTGGTCCTCCCGTCGAGGCAGCCAAGACAACAACAGGAAAACGTTGATCGAGTCCCGAGCTGGAAGCGGGGCGGGGCGCCGCAGGGGCTGGCGCCGTTTTCGGAGCGCCGTCACCATTGGATTTTCGGAGGGTGGAAGCGAGCCGTGAAGCCGTGCGCACGACGCGGACTTTTGCCGCCATGCGTACCTTGCGCAACAAATCCTCTTTGACGCTTTGCATGTCAAGGTCGATGCCGCTCGAAGGCTTGGCAACAAATTCAATCGCTCCGAGCTCGAGCGCTTTTAGCGTGCTTGCAGCGCCTTCCTTGGATTCGGAACTTACAATCACGATCGGCCGGGGATTCGTGGTCATAATCTCCGCTGTCGCCTGCAAGCCATCGACATGCGGCATGTTGATGTCCATGGTGATGACGTCGGGCTTGAGCGATTCAGCGAGGGCCACGGCCTCGCGGCCATCCTTCGCGTGGCCGGCCACCTGTAATTGATCGTCGCCGTTGAAAATCGTTTCGAGCACCTTTCGCATGAAGGCGGAGTCGTCCACGATCAGCACGCGGAATTTTTTATGTGCGCTGGTGGCCATGGCGGTCTACGCAACCGGTACGTTTGGTCGCGCCTCCGTTCCCATCAATTGTTCAACGGCGGCGATGAGCTGATCTTCCTGAACGGGTTTCGTCAGGAAGGCGGATGCGCCCTCTTTCATCGCGCGATCGCGATGCTTTGCTCCTGCGCGAGAAGTAACGACCATCACGGGGATGCGGCGCGTGGTCGGGCTCTGCCGCAGTTGCACCATCAGTTCGTAGCCTGTCATGCGCGGCATTTCGAGGTCGGTGATTACCAGGTGGCAACCGTGCTGCGTGACAAGCTCTGCGGCTTCCATGCCGTCGGCGGCGAGCTTCACGCGGTAACCATTCTTTTCGAGCATGCGCCCGACGAACTTGCGCACGCTGATGGAGTCGTCTGCGACAACGATGAGGCGTTCTTGCTCGACGCGGTCGATCGCTTCGGCGGGAATCGTGCCGCGTGCAACCGCAGCGGAACCCGGGGCAAAAATACGTGCGGCGCTGGCGCTGGCTTGAAGCGGACGGCGGTCGGTCGGCTCGTTGGCCACCATGCGGTTCAAATCGATCAGCAGAATGAGGCTGCCGTCCGGCGCGATCGTTGTACCGGGAAAGAGTTTTACCCGGCGCAGATATTCGCCGAGATTCTTGATTACGATTTCGTCTTTGCCGAGAACTTCCTCTACGACAAGGCCAATCTGGCGGTTGCCCGCGTTGGCAACTACCATGCGGAAATATCCGTTCACCGGCTCGAGCGGGGGCAGGCCTAAATACGTGTCGAGCCGCACGACTTCGGTCACGACGTCGCGAACCTTGGTGAGAAGCTTTCCGCCAACGTCCTCGATTTCATCTGCACGCAAGCGGCGAATTTCTTCGACGACCGCGAGCGGCAGCGCGAAGTTTGTCGCTCCGCAGCGCACAAACAGAGCGGGCGAGATGATCAGCGTCAGCGGGACTTTCAAAGTAAACTTCGTGCCTTGCCCGGAGACGCTCTGAATGTCGATTTCACCATTCAACGCGTTCAGGTTTGCGCGGACCACGTCAAGGCCAACGCCGCGTCCGGCAAGCTCTGTCTTCACCGGGGCGGTAGTAAAGCCGGGATGGAAGAGCATTTCGCGCAGATCGCGCTCGGTGAGGCGATCCGCAGTTTCCGGCGAAACGAGCCCGCGTTCGATCGCGCTCAGCTTGACGCGCTCGTAATCGATGCCGCGGCCGTCGTCTTCCACTTCGATATAAATATGATTGCCGCGGTGATAAGCACGAAGAGAGACTTTGCCCAATTCCGGCTTGCCCGCCGAGGTGCGATCCTCGGGGCGCTCGATGCCATGCGCCACTGAGTTCCGAACCAAATGCACCAACGGGTCGGAAATCTGCTGAATGATGTTGTTGTCGAGTTCCGTCTCGCTGCCGGAAAGGTCAAGATCGACCAGTTTGGCCGCCGATTTTGCGGCATCGCGCACCGCGCGCGAAAGCCGTGAATACAGCGTCCCGATCGGCACCATACGGGCTGCCGTGATTTCGTCCTGAAGGTGGTGCGCGAGTTTTGTGAATTCGTCGATGTCGCCCTCGACGCGTCCGATGAAGCCCTCAAGCTGCGATAGGACTTCGTTCACGTCCGCGGAGATTTCCGCCATGGACCGTGACAAAATATTGAAATCATCGTACCGGTCCATCTCCAGTTCGCTAAAATCCGACCAGAACGAGGTATCGCCCGAGGCCGCGCTCGTGAGCGTCTGCCGCGCAGTAGACGGGCTCCACGGACCGGTCTGCCGCGTGGAGCTGATGCGGTTGAACTCGTACTTTTCCTGGAACTCTCCGACTTTTCCTTGCAAGCGCTCCTTTGAAAAGCTCAGCGTATCGACGAGCTTTTCCAATTCGGCCACGCGCCCGACCATACGCGTACGGTTGATCACCAGTTCGCCGACCGTGTTCATCATTCGGTCGAGCCGCGACAACGCGATGCGAACCGACTTCGCCGCCGCCGCGGCTGTGCCTGGGAGCTTGACGGGCTTCTTGGCTGGCGCAGCAACGGGAGCGGCTTCTTCCGATACCTCGGAGCGTACTTCTTCGCCGCCGGCGAGCGTGGCGACCGCGTCCGAATCCTCCACCTCGATCGGCGCAAATTCGGCAATTCGTCCGAGCAGCGAATCGACGCCCGTACGCATTGCTTTTTCGTCGGCCCACTGGCGGTGCAAAGTTTTCTTCAGAACGTCAACAGATTCGAGGCAAATATCAACGACGGCAGGCGAAGGCTCGAGCTCGCCATCGCGCAAACGCCCGATCAGGTCTTCCACGCGGTGGGCGATCGCTCCAAGCCTGCTTAGCCCCACCTGGGCCGCTGATCCCTTCACGGTATGGATCGCGCGAAAGAGCTTATTGATTTCTTCGGGATTGTTGTTGCCCTCGAGCGATATCAGGCAATCGCTAACCACTTGCAAATGCTCTTCTGCTTCCGGCTGGAAGAATTCCAATATTTCGTCCGGCACTTCTTCGTCCGAGGGGAGTGCGTCAAAATAGGAACCCGTCGCGGCCGCTACGACAGTTTCGTGAGCAGAGGTCTTGGCCGGCTCCGCGGAGGACTGAGACTGAGGATAGTTCAGCGGTGGCGGCTCCGTCGGGAACGCAAAACGATAGCGCTCCTTGAAGGCCGCAATGTCGTCCAGGCTTTCCTTCCCCGTATCGCTGATCTCCAAAAGATCCGTCTCCAGCAGGGAAATGCCGTCAGACAAGAATTCCGTCAGCGGACCGTGCAGATCGTCGCCCAGCGTCGCGTTCATTGCATACTGGAAAACGTGTGCCAGTTTTGCCGCAATTTCGGAGAAGCGCGGAAATCCGTAGCTCGCTGAAGTTCCGCTCAGGGTATGCGCCGAAATATAGAGCCGCTCCAGATCTTCCCGGCGCGGCGATATCTCCTGCAATACACTTACGTACTCCCGCAAATACTGCAGGTGTTCGGAAGCTTCCTGAAGGAACATCTCGACGGCTTCGCGGTCCGGCATGCTCACGCGCGTCCCTCCGTTACGAGTTCCGGCTTTTGCAATTCTTCAGCCGTGGGCTTGCGGTACAGGATGCAGTCGTTCAATACGATCGCTTGAAACTTGACGGGCATTTTCGAGATCGACTCCGAATGGCCGAGAAAGAGGTATCCGCCCGGCTCCAGGGTGTCGTAAAAGCGCTGCACGAGCGCCCGCCGGCGCTCCTCGGAAAAATAGATCAGCACGTTCATGCAGAAAATCATGTCCATTCGCCCGACATAAACAGCCGATGCCAGATTTATCTGCGCGAAGGTTACGAGCTTCCGCAGCCTGGGCTTCACCTGGTGCCCGCCGTGCGCTTGGGTGAAGTGCGTCTCCAATTGTTGCGGGCTTACGCTGGCGAGACTTCGTCCTGCATAAACACCGCGTTCTGCCCGCTTCAGAGCGAGCCTCCCAACATCCGTAGCGAGAATTTCCACGTTCCAGGAATCAGAGAAGGTAAGCGAATCAGCAATGGTGATCGCGATGGAATAAGGCTCCTCGCCAGTCGAGCAGCCCGCGCTCCAAATGCGCAGCGTGCGCGGATTCTTCCAAAATTTCTTTACGTGCAATTCCGGCAGCACGCGCTTTTCGAAGGCTTCATATACGCTTGGGTACCGGAAGAAGCTGGTCTCCTGCGTAAGCAGCCCTTCGAGCAGAGCTTCGTATTCGACATTCGATTTGCGCATCGCCCGCAACAAGTCCGTGCCGCGCTCCAAGCCTTTGGCGCGCAAATGTTCCTTCACGCGCGTCGAGAAAAACCGTTCGCGCGATTCATCGAAGCAAATTCCCGTCCGCTCTTCGATCAGCATGCGGATCTCGCTCAATTCGTGTTCACTAAGACCTTGCGCCGGTCCTTGCCGTTCGCTCATTCCAGTCCCGCTTTAGCTCTGGCCTCTTGCCCGAGCAGAAAATCACCGCTTATCGCAGAGCGCCGGCTGGGACGGGCCGCTCGGAATCTTCCAACGTATTGCCGGATTTCGAGTTTGCACGGAACTGCGCCAAGGCTTCGTTCAATTGGTCAGAGAGTTTCACGAGCTGGCTCACCGTCGCGACGGTTCCGCGTGTTCCTTGGGACGTTTGGCGCGTGATGCTCGAAATGATTTGCATCGCGTGTGCTACGCCTTCCGTTCCGCGCACCTGCTGTTTCGACGCCAGCGAAATTTCCTGGACAAGTTCCGCCGATTGGCGCACGACGTTCGAAATGGCGTCCAGTGCGCGTCCGGCCTGATCGGCCAGCGTTGCCCCGCCTTCCACTTCCTTCGTGCCTTCTTCCATGACCACCACGGCTTCGTTCGTCTCCGCCTGAATGGCTTTAATGAGCGCTGCAATGTCCTTCGTTGCGCTGCGGCTGTGTTCCGCCAGCTTGCGAACCTCGTCGGCGACAACCGCGAAACCGCGCCCCGCTTCGCCAGCGCGAGCCGCCTCAATGGCCGCGTTCAACGCTAGCAAGTTCGTCTGTTCCGTGATGTCGTTAATCACGTTGATGATTTCCGAAATTTCCAGAGAGCGGTCGCCCAGCGATTTGATTTTCTTGGCCGTCGCTTGCACAGATGCGCGAATGCGCTGCATGCCTTCCAGCGTGTCGCGCACGGCGCGGTTGCCCTGTTCGGCGGCGTCCAGCGCACGGCGCGCTGCTTCCGCGCTTGCTTCCGCGTTATTGGACACCTGCTTCATCGAAACCGTCAGCTCTTCCACCGCACTCGACGTGTTCGTGATTTCCTGATCCTGTTGCGTCGCGCCGGCTTGCATCTGGTCGGCTGCCACAAGAATATTGTTTGAGCAGGCCGTAACTTCCATGGCCGCTTTGCGCACTCGCTCGAGAACTTTGGTGAAGTTGTCGAGCATGTAGTTGATGGAGTCCGCCACGTTTCCCAACGCGTCGTTGGTGACTTTCCCGCGCAGCGTCAAATCGCCGCGAGCCACCTGGTTGATGACCGTCAGCAATTCGGTGATGCTGCGCTGCAAAGCATCGTTCGCGTCCTGGTTGCTCGTCGCCTTGGACACTTTCGCCACTGCGCGATTCAAATTCTCGGCAATGTACCCAAGTTCATCGCCCGTATTTACTTCCACGCGTGCGCGAGGGTCACCCGCGGCGATGCGCTCGGAAAACTGCGCAAGTTCCTGCACCGGCGTCAAGAGCTTGCTTCCCAGCCGCCATGCCAGGAAGATGGCCATGCCGAGCGCCAGCAAGAAAGCCAGCATGACGGAGCCGCTCGCCCCGCTCGGCAACGCGCCGAAATCAAACAAAGACGCTCCGCCAGATTGCCGCCCAGCGCTGTAAGCCAGGCCCAGCACGGCGAAAAGAATGACGCCATTCATCAGCACCAGCGTCCAGATTGTCGAACTCAGTCGCGATTTCATGCCTTCCTCCAAATCTCTACTGCAGCGTCCCCACCCGCTTGCGGCTGGGTCCGCGCAAACTCAAAAATGCAAGCTCAGATGCTGGGCCCCGGAAAAACCTCGAGCATTCTCCGCAAATCTATGATCAGCGCCAGCCGGTCGTCGTGCCGGAGCATTCCGGTGCAGTGCGGCACATTCTCCGGCGCCTGTTCCAGCAAATCCTCGGCATTCACCGAATATGTTCCGATCACTTCATCGGCGGCAATTCCAATCCGCAAATCGTCATGCGCACCCTCGCCGCGCAGCGACGCAACCACCACGTGCTTTGGCAACAGCCCAGGCCGCCGTCCTTCCGTAATAGCGATATCAATCAACGGGACAATCGCCCCTCGCAAATTGAAAATCCCCGCAAGGTACGCCGGACCAAGCGGCAGCTTCGTCAATAACGGCCAGTCCAAAACTTCCTCGACGTCCAGCACCGGCAAACAGAATCGTTCACGGCCGCTCCGAAAAACGCAGTACTGCGACTCCGGCGGCCGCTCTTCCATCGGCCCAAGAGCTTCGAGCAGGTCGTCCGCATCCGCTGGCAACGGCACCAGATGAAAGTCTTCATTCATCGCCAAATCGTCCTCAAAATTGCTCTAAGCAAATCGCCGCACAGCCCGCAACAACTCTTCCCGCGTAAAAGGTTTGGTCACATATCCATCCGCGCCCTGTTGTTGGCCCCAAAATCTGTCGCTCTCGGTGTTCTTCGACGTCACCAAAATCACCGGTATCGCGTTGTAATCCGAGCTATTCTTCAACTCCCGGCAAACCTGAAATCCATTCCGCTTCGGCATCACCACGTCCAGCAAAATCACGCTTGGCCGCTCAAACGCGATCGCCTCTTCCACTCGTTCCGGATCGTTCAATCCCACCAGCCGATAGCCCTCGTGCTCCAGATAGCCCTCGATCAGCTTCACTTGCGAGGGCGAGTCATCGACGATGAGTACTTTTTTCTGCAGCACCGACATCTCCCCGTATTTCTCCGCAGACCAAAGGTGCACGTCAGCAGCCAGGCCATCGATTCCGCGAGACTCGATGCCTAAATTGTATAAGGGCTTATCTATGAGCGGGTTGCAAGGCGTCTGGGTCCGCCTAGTGGCGCGTCGCGGGAGACGCGGGCTCTACTTCTGTCTCACCTTGAGAAGCATTCTCAGCCTCCCTCATCTCGCTCGCCAGCGATGAGAATCTTTGCATGATCTCGTTGATCCGCATCGCCATGCTGTGAATCGTCTTAATCTGCGCGAGAGACTGGGATGAGAGCTGGCCCGGCTCCAATAGGAGCAGCTCGGCGTTGCCGAGCATGGAGGTCAGCGCGTTGTTGACGCTGTGCTTCATGTCCATCATGTAGCGGCCCAGCGTCGCGTGATTTTCGTTCTTTGCCGCGCGTCGCTCTGCCTGTTTAGAGATGCGGAGCGCTTCGGCGCGCCGCAACGATTCGCCGGCGACGAGCAGAAGCGTTTGCGCCCAGTCTTCGCGCAAAGGAATGTGAACCAGCCGGGGATATCGCGAACGCAACTGCCCTAGTTCTTGCGAATCCGCGGGCACGCACAAAATAACCGCCGCCGCTGGTTCAAAGGAACGCAAAACGCCGGGCAATTTTCCCTCGAGGACCGGGCCTACTACCACGAGATCGTAAGGCGCCGCTTCATGATTTTTCCAGAGCTCGCTGCTAAGAACGGTTATCCCCGGAGCCTGCCGCTCCGCTTGCCAACACGCCGTGAGTAGCCGTGCGAATTCCGGTTCGTCGCTCAGGATCAAGACGCTAGCGTTTCGCACAGAAAACCTGCTCCCGGGTTGCTCATCCGGCATGAACCGGCTCGAGTCCAAATTTCTAAATCTTTTCGGCCTCGTCCAGCGCCGAGAGTAACCGCTTCGTGCTGATGCCCAAGTTCACCGCCGCTTCCGTGTCCTTCGCTTGCTTGGCGATGTCCACGCGTTCTTGGAGGCGGGAGACTTCTATCCGCGCAATGGAGAGTGCCTTATCCATGGAAGTCGCATTTCCCGTTTCCTTGGCGGATTCCACGGCTGCGGTCACCATCGCTCGCGCAACAACCGCACGCCGCAGATCCTCCGCGGACGGCCCGTCTTCGCTCACAAACGCGGCTACTTCCCACGAAGACATCAAAATGCGCGCCGCGCCGATTTTCACGGTGGTCATGGAACGGCCGCGCGTTGGCGGCGTGGCAATCAACTGTTCCCAAATTTTCTCGAGGCACGATTCAAAATCGATGGAAAGGGAAGCCGACGGCTTGCCCGTGCCCGGCGCGGCAGGTTTCTGCGTGCTGTGCGCCCCCGCTTCAGCTCTTCCTGCGCCGCTCCCCAAATCGCCCGGCGGTTCAGCAGCGCGGGGGCTCGCGGCTTTCGCCACGGGAGCCGCTTTTTCAGGTGCTTTCGGCGCAATCTTTGCCAATGCGCGTTCCACATCCGAGCGCAGACCTAGCAGCTTTTCAAATGTCTGATTCACCGAACGTTCGGTGTATTCCTTCTGAAAGGGCTGTTTCCACTCGTCTGCCGTGTCCCGAATCTTTGCAAGAGGCTCCGCGCCTGAGAGACCGAAATGCTGGCAATCGATGGTTTTTCCCCCCCCGGTTTCGAGTTGAGCCAACCCCGAGCGGATCGCGATCAGATCGGCGTGCATCAGCTCAATAAACGTTCGCCGCAGCAAAAAATTAAACCGGACGAATGACAGCAAAGCCGCGGGATCATAAAACATCCCGCCTGCCGCCTCTTTCACTTTGCGGCCCTGCTCGATGAAATTGGTTTTGAGAATTTCCCGCAGGCTGCGGAAAGTTCCCAAGGTATCGATCATGTCTTCCAGCGGTTCGCACCACTCCAGGTGGGTGGCTGGCACATCGCCCAGCACCGGTTTCATGACCTGTGCGACGTCTAACGGCTCAATCTGCTTGTGGTAAATCTTTGGAGGCGCGCAAAGTGCGAAGTATTGCACTAAGAGAAAGTCGATCTTGTCGCGGTCGACGTTTGTTTTCGAAGATTTCTTGAGCTGGCGATGAATCAACGCGCATAAACTGTTCTCGTTGGCGTTCAGTGTCGTCGTCTGGAGCAGCTTGCGCAATTCATGCACCGCAACCCGCTGGTCCATCTCGTCCAGCCAGCCTTCGACTTCGTCAAACAGCTCCAGGTCCGGCTTCTCGGGGAGATTCCTTTTTTCCGCCGGAACCGGGATTTCAATTTCGAGCTGCTTCGCCAGCGCCAGATAGATCGGAAAAACGGAGCGATCCTCGGCCCACTTTGCCTGCCGCGAGTTCGCGGGCTTTGCCGGGGTCGGAGTGTTGAGTGTTGTAGTCGTCTTGTTCACGGCTGTGTCACCCACGCGCAGGGCCCCTGTAGGAACCGGACGGCCACCGCTTTATTTCCTTCGTGATATTGCACGGCGATGACGGTAGCCTCCGCCGTGCATCCTTTCCGATCGCGCTCTATGCGTACCTTGTCGTCAAACTCAAGCGGCAGACTCGAGAGAAAAATCGCATGCTCCGAGCCGCCATATTCAACCACCGTCGCTTCCCGCAGACGCGTGCTCCCAGATCGAAGTGCAGTGATCTGCACGGGAACACGAACAGGAGTGGCGCGCGGAAAAAAACGGGCCAACTGCTCCGCGCAACTCTGCTCGTTTGCGGTGACGGTCGGTTCGTTAGGTCCTCTCACGTCGCCCCTCAAGCCGCCATGCGAGAATCGCGCGCTCGTCGCGCCCTGGCACACCGACTCCCGCAAAGGGACACAACGTCCCCGCAGTAGAGAAGCACGCTGCACGCCAAAGGGGTGGAAATGGTTGAAGCTCAGAAAATGAAGAAAGAGAAAGACTTAGAATTTTCCGGTTCGTCTTAATGGGCTCACGCGTCTCATGCTGAAACGTCCTCGTCTCAGCTCCATACTACTTTCGCGTCTCGCCGCCGGGCTTGAGACGTTATTCCACCTGGTGCGCTGTTTCTTCTGGGGCATCTTCTGCTTCGCCGGGGCCGGACCTCAGCGGGATGCTGTACCGCTTCAATTTCCGGTAGAGAGTCGCGCGGCTGATCCCCAACATACGTCCCGCAAGCGCTTTGTCGCCGTTTGCCTGCTCGAACACGCGCAGAATGGTCATCTTCTCCATTTCCGCGAGGGCAGTCGTCGATAACGACGCTGCATCCTGAATCGCGGCGCCGGAACTCTCCGATTGGTCGCTGCGGATAGAGGGCGGAAGATCGATCACGTCGATGACTTGCCGGTCGCCCAGCGTAATTGCGCGCGCGATGCAGTTTTCCAGCTCGCGGATATTTCCTGGCCATTCGTAATTGAGCAAACTCTTCATCGCTGCGGGCGTCACTTGCAGATGCGAATCTGGCGCATAACGGTCCAGGAAGTGATGGACGAGCATCGGAATATCCGAACGTCGATCGCGCAACGGCGGCAGATGTACCGTCACCACATTCAGCCGGAAATAGAGGTCTTTGCGAAATGTTCCCTCACGATAAGCCGCTTCCAGATCGCGATTCGTCGCTGCAATCACGCGCACATCCACGTTCACTTTTTCATTGCTTCCGACGGGCCGAACTTCTTTCTCTTGTAATACTCTCAAGAGTTTGGCCTGCATTTCGAGCGGAAGTTCGCCGATTTCGTCCAGAAAAATAGTTCCGCCGTTGGCCGCCTGGAATAGCCCCGCCTTGGTTTTAATCGCTCCCGTAAATGCGCCCTTCTCGTAGCCGAAGAGTTCGCTTTCCATCAGCGTCGGCACCAGCGACCCGCAATCCACCGCAACAAATGGGGTCTGCGCCAGCGCGCCGCGGAAGTGAATCGCGCGCGCCACGAGTTCCTTGCCGGTACCGCTTTCGCCAGAAATTAAGACCGGCGTCCGCGTATCTTTCAGCCTGGAAACCATCCGCAGGACATCCTGAATGTTCGCCGAAGTGCCGATGATTCCATCCAGATTGTCTTCCGTGCTCACGCGCTCGCGCAAAAACTCGTTTTCCGTCACCAGTCTGACTTTTTCAGCCATGCGCTGCAGCAGCAGCCGCATTTTTTCCACGCGAAACGGTTTCTCGATGTAGTCGTATGCGCCCAATTTCATCGCATCGACCGCGGATTCGATCGAGCCGTGCCCGGTCATAATCGCGATTTCCGCCCGCGGCAGCACCAGCTTCGCCTGCTTCAATAGGCCGACTCCAGAGAGCGTCGGAAGCTTCAAATCGGTCAGAATGAGATCGGGAGCGTCAGCGTCCAATTTCGCCAGCGCCGCTTCCGCGCTTTCCGCTTCGGTACAGGCATATCCCAAGGTATTTCCAATGGTCATGCACAGCTTGCGGATGCTTTGCTCGTCATCCACGACCAGCAATCGTATTTTTAAGTCGTCACTCATGGTTTCCCGAATGTTTTCTCCACAATGGACATTAATTGGTGTACACGGAACGGCTTTTCGATGCAAGGCGTTCCGCTCCTTGCCAACAAAGCCTGTGTCTCGCTATTGGCAGTGTCACCGCTAATCAGAATGATTTTTGCTCCCAGCTCTGGTCTGTTTTTTTGGATCCAGGCGTGCACTTCCGCGCCATTTATTTCTCCCGGCATTCGAATGTCGGAGATCACTCCGCCATACTGCCCTCCGGCGAGATGCTTCAGTCCTTCCGCGCCCGAGGATGCATTTACCACCGCGTATCCCTTGCGCTCAAGCGCCGCTTTAAGAAACGCAATCACGGATGGCTCATCCTCAATCAACAGAATGGGAGCTGCCTGTCCGATGGCCGCAGGCAATTTCATCGCCCCGCCTCTTTCGCTGCCATGGCAGGCAGCTCCGCCGCGATTGGAATCCGCACGACGAACGTGCTCCCGCCGCTTTCCGCGTTGTTCCAGCACAAAATCTCGCCGCCATGCGCTCGGACAATCCCGTAGCAGATGCTCAGCCCCAGCCCCGTGCCTTTGCCCGGCTGCTTCGTTGTGTAAAACGGGTCGAAAATATGCTGCGGATCAGCAATGCCGGTGCCGTTATCCGTAACCACCACCTGCACGCTATTGCCGCCCCGCTCGGTACGAATCGCAATTCGCCCGCGCCGGCCCGTCTCTTGCACCGCGTCGTACGCATTGTTCAAAATATTCAAGAACACTTGCTGAAGCTGTTGCGCGTCTCCAAGGGCTGGCGCGAGCGACTCGTCGAATTCCTCTGTCACTTCAACGCCATGGCTTGCAAAATCGTAGCTGCGCAGCTTGATCGTTTGCCGCAGAACGGTGTTCACCTGCACAGCCTCGCGTTGCACGGGCCGCTGCCGGGCGAAGCTCAGCAAATCCTGCACAATATCCTTCGTTCTCTGCGTTTCTTGCAAAATAATCTGCAAATCTTCCCGCGCCGAAACCGGCACATCCGGATTCTCCAGCAGCAGGTCCGTAAAACCCAAAATCGCGGCCAGCGGATTATTCACTTCGTGCGCCACTCCGGAAACCAATCGCCCGATCGTCGCCATTCTTTCCGAGTGCGCTAACTTTGCTTGCAGCAGCACTGCATCCGTAATATCCGTCATCACCACAACCACGCTGTTCACTGCGCTCTGCTCGTCGCGCATCGGGCTGAGGCTTATCGAAAAATGTCCCATCGATCCATCGCTTCTCCTCACCTGCAATTCCAGATTCTCCACTTGCTGTCCGTTGGCGGTCGTTTCCAGCGCGGCCTCAAAGTCGTTCCTGTGAGACGGCTCGACCCAGTCGACAAGCCGGTGCCCGATGAGTTCGTCCTCGCGATAGCCCGCCTCATAGCACCTTCGGTTCGCATAGCTGATCAGCCCCGCCGTATCCAGCACCAGAATCATGCTCTGCGTGGTATTCAGAATCTTCTGGTTAAAGTCCCGTTCCCGCTGCAACTGCGATTGAAACGACTTCTGCTCCGTCACGTCCAGCATCAGCCCGCGAATCTGCGCGATGCGACCTTGCGCGTCCCGCACCGCGGTAATGTTTTGCAGCGTGTGTAGCAGCGCCCCATCTTTTCGTCTCAGCGTCTCTTCATAGTTCCGTAACACGCCGCGCTCGGCCAGCGCCAGCAAAAACCTTTCCCGTGCCGAAGGTGCTGGATAAAGGTGCGGGCTCACGTCCGCCCGCAGCATTTCTTCCCGCGAAGCATAGCCCAGCATGCGCACCATCGCGTCATTCACATCCAGGAATCGCCCGTCCGGCGTAGCGAAAAAAAGCCCCTCCTGAATGCTGTCAAACAGCTCTCGATACTTCCGCTCTGCTTCGCGCCGATCCGTTATGTCCTTCAGAACGTGGATCGTCCGAGTATCGTCTTCTGCCGCTCCGGGTGCTCGTGAGGTTGATACCAGAAAAATACGCTCCGCCGAAGCCGCCACGTATTCCTCGCGCGCCCGCTGCGTATCCCGGCAAAAAGGGCAGGGAAGATCGCTCCCAGTTTCCGCTATTTGCCGCAATCCGCTCATCGCCTCGCCCACCAGCGCAACCGGTGGTACGCCAAGATGCGATGCCAGCGAGCGGTTGGTGCGAACGATCTTCCACGCGCGATCATGCACCACGATGTAATCGCTAATCGCATCAATATCCTCGACCCACTGCCGCTTGGATTTTTCCAGCTGCGAGAACCGTCGAAAATTTTCCAGCGAAAGCGCCGCGTGGCTCGCCAGAGCATGAAGAAGCTTCTTTTCTTTGGCATCCAAACTCTTACGCGCCCGCAGCAGGCACACCATCCCCAGCCGCTCCCCATCGCTAGCGCCGATGGGCACAAATACCGCGTTCATCGGTGCCGTCCAGCCACTGATTGAGGCGTCCTCCTCAGGCGGCAATGCTCGGATAGCGGCGGCCGCTCGGCTCTCTCGCGCCGACGATATAATCCAGTTCTTGAGCACCGTGCTCATCCCCGTTTCCTTCCCGCCCGCCGGATACAGATCTGTTTCCCGCCCGCGAAAGACAGCTACTCCACCCCATGCCGCGTTGAGCATCCGCGCCGCTCTCCCGGCAAACCTTTCTAGAAATTCCGGCAAGTGCCGCGACTGCGCGGCATCAACCGCCAACTCCATCAATTCTTCCGCTTGTTTTGAGGAGGTAAGGACAAGGTCGGGCTTATTTAACGGAGGGGTTAAATGGGAGGTCCGGTTGGTTTTCGTGTTCCGCATCAGGGGTTGGGGGTGGACGCGCGTCTCAATTTGAGTTCAACCGTTCACTACCACCCTAGCGAGCCATCTCATTCTGAGTCAACCGCCGTTCTCAACTCGGTTGCCGAATCGTCTACTCACCGTTCCCGTTCTCCATCCCCGCCGTCTCAGCCTGAGACCTCGCCGTAAGAAGACCGCTCCGCCTGAGACAAACTTGGTTCCAATAATAATCTCTCTCTCTGTCCGACAAACTCTTTATCTCTTCATTCTAAGCCACTTGGCCACTTCTGAGCGCGTAGCTCACGCATCCCAGAAGCCCTCGCCAGCATGGCCCACGACGTGCCTTTCCTCCCATGGGGTTTTCCCATTCTTAGGAGGGGTAGTGTCCATGAGATCCTGGTGGGGTCGGACAATCCGCGCAATCGCAGTCGCTCTCGTCGGCCTCGGTTTGGTCGCTTCCAGCTTTGGGCAATCGGGCACAACGGACGAAGGGAAGCGCAAAGTCAAAACTAGGGTCGCTCCCGAATATCCAGAACTCGCCAAACGCATGGGCGTGACCGGCAAGGTGAAAATCGAGGTGGTCATTACACCCGATGGCCGCGTTAAGAGCACTCGAGTGATCGGTGGTCATCCATTGCTTGTGCAAGCTTGCCAGGACGCTGTGAAAGAGTGGAAATTCGCGTCGGCGCCGCAGGAGAGCACGCAGATCGTTGAATTTGATTTTAGCGGGACGAATAACTAAGGGAATCGCAGAAAACGGCAGGAGTGGCTTGGACTAAGCCGCGCCACCGGGGGAGTGGAGGCATTTTGCAATGACGATCGGGAAGAGACTTTATCTAGGTTTTGGTGTGATTCTGGGCATTCTGGCGGTGCTGTTCATCGTCAACTTTGGCGCGGGATTCAGAGAACAGTCTGCCCGCAAGGATGCCACTTCCGCGCTCGAGAACGTTCGCACCATTGAGGCCGTGCGCTATCAGATCATGTTGAACCGCCACAACATGGATACCTTCCTCTTGAGCGGCGACCCTCGCGACGAAGAAAAGGTCAACAAAGGCTTTTCTGACATCAATGACCTGGTCAAACGTGGCGAATCGCAGACCAGCAGCGACAGTGTCAAGACCGCTCTCATCCAGGTGGAAAGCACGGAAGCGAGCTGGGCCGACAATTTCGCGAAGCCTCTTCTCGCCAAACGTCATCAAGTTGATTCTGGCGATGCCACCGTCTCCGACTTGCAAATTTTCTATCTGCAAAAAGATCCGGCTTCCTGGCTCACAAAATCCTCCGTGATTCTGGACCAGACCAACGCGGACATCACCAAATCGCTGGACGAGACGACCAACTCGGCAGCTCGGGCCAGCTACATTAGCCAGGGTGTGACGACCATTGGTACTTTGCTTGCGCTCGGCATCGGTATTTTCGCGGCCATGAAGACGGCCAAGTCAATCTCCGAGCCATTGACTCACCTCATCACCGTCGCCCGCGAAATTGGCGATTCCGGCGACCTCGACCAAAACATCGATATTCACCGCAACGACGAAATCGGAGCGTTAGCGACTACCTTCAATAATATGGTCGCGTACTTGAAGGAGATGGCCAACGTCTCCATGTCTGTCGCCGAGGGCGACTTGACAGTGGAAGTTGTACCTCGCTCCAAGCGCGATACGCTCGGCAACGCTTTCCTTCGTATGTCCCACGGCCTCCAGGAGCTCGTCCGCACCACGCGCGATTCCGCCGGCCAGGTCTCCGCTGGCTCCAATCAAGTCGCCGGCGCCGCGGACGAATCCGCCAAAGTCAGCGTTCAGGCTTCCTCCGCCATCGAAGAAGTTACCAGCACGATGCACGAGATGAGCATCAACGTGCAGAACGTCGTGAAAAACACGCAAGTCCAGGCTTCCAGCGTCGCGGAAACTTCCGCCTCCATCGACCAGATGGTCACTTCGATTCAACGCGTCGCGGATACCGCCAAAGTCTTGCTCGATATCGCCAATCGTTCCCGCGAAGAAGTCGTCACCGGCATCCAGACCATGGAAAAAGCCACCGATGGCCTGAACCGCACCAACAAAGCCATTCAATCCTCGGCGGAAATCATCAACATTCTCGGCCATCGCGCTGACGATATCGGCAAAATCATCGAAGTCATCGACGACCTTGCCGAGCAAACTAACCTTCTCGCATTGAACGCCGCCATCGAAGCGGCTCGCGCGGGCGAGCACGGCTTGGGTTTTGCTGTCGTCGCCGACGAAGTTCGCAAACTCGCCGAAAAATCCACGCAATCCACAAAAGAAATCGCCGACCTGATTCAAAGCATCCAGCGCGAAGCACGCCAGGCCGTCGAAAACATGGAGCGCAGCACGCGCATCGTCGAGGAAGGCCTTAGCCTCGGCAACGAACTCGGCACCGCCCTCCACAAAATCTCCAACGTGGTCACCGAAGTCTACAAGTTCTCCCAGGAAATCGGCGCGGCCACGAACGAACAGTCGGTCGGCTCTTCGCAAATCGCCAAGGCCACCAGCCGCCTCACCGAAATCACCCAGGAAATCAA
>JBARBE010000016.1:0-3680 GCA_049792735.1 Candidatus Acidiferrum sp. | reverse complement strand
CCTTCACGAAAAATCGCTTTCACTACAACTGGCACTGGATCTGGGACACCGGCAACGGCGAAGCCGGCAATCAAGCCATCCACGAAATCGACATCTCTCGCTGGGGCCTCGGCGTCGGTTTTCCCGTTTCCGTCTCCGCCATGGGCGGCCATTTTATGTTCGAGGACGACCAGCAAACGCCCAACGTCCTGAACGCCATCTATTATTTCAACGATGCGAACGGCAAGCGCAAAATGATGGAGCTCGAAATCCGCCACTGGATCACCAATCACGAAGCCGAAATCGGCACCGGCGCGTACGGCGCCAGCGCTGTCCCTCCCGCCGGACTCACCGCCCCCGCAAAGAAAACGCCCGCCGACAACCAGCAGACTCTCGGCCCGCGCGACGCCAAGACCAACACCATCGGCAACATTTTCTATGGCTCGAAAGGCATTCTCGCCATCGACGGCTACGACGCCTACAAAACCTGGCTCACCGATCAGCTCGAACCCGGCCCCCACGGCAAAGCCGCCGGCGACCACTACGCCAATTTCATCGATTGCGTTCGCAGCCGCCACGCCGAAGACATTCATTCCCCCATCGAGGAAGCCCACATTTCCTGCACTCTCGTCCACTTGGCCAACGCTTCTTACCGTCTCGGCCGCACTCTCACCTTCGATCCCGCCACCCAGCAAGTCGTCGGCGACGACGAAGCCAACGTCATGCTTCGCGGCACCTACCGCGCCCCCTATGTCGTCCCCGAAGAAATTTGAGCCGCTCGGGTTTTTGCCTGACAACCTCATCGCTCGCGGCGAGCTAATATTTTCAGAAGAATCTGCCAGGCCACGCAGCCAGCAGCAACGATCGCAAACGCCCGCCACTGGGGTGAGCCTACCGAATGTTTAGACCGCCTCAGCTTCGGATTACCCGACCTACCAGGAGTTGACAACCTCTGCTAATAAATATTCAGACCTTCGGGAAACAGAGTTTCGGGAGTGACCTTGCGAATGTCCAGCCCTTCTTCAGCGGCAATCAAGCGGCACAGTAGGTCAAGAACCTCTTGGTCCGAGGACACGCCATATTCGGCGGAAATTATTCCATAATTACGCGCTAGTGTGAGTCTTGTGAGGTCGCCGAAAGTCTCGCATCCTCTTGGAAATTTTCGAGCGAGCGGTGACAAAAGGACCAACACGACAACCCACATACAGAGCGCACCGAGAACGGTGAAAAGGCCGGACATCGAACCAGCGTATGACGCCAGTTTGTGCCAGCCGAACGTCGGCAAGGTAAAGAGAACCGCGACGAGAACAATAGATAGAGCCAGCTCCCAATAAGACATTCCCAACGTGGGGAGTGCGTAACGCAAGTGGTCCTGTAATCTGCGCCACCGTCCTTTGCGAACCTTCCACGGCAGAAGTTTGGCCAGAGATGTTTGTGGGTTGACGTCTGCGCGCCGGACCTTAAACAGACTCACGAACTCGCGGCGCAACCCGTAGAAGGTAGCAGAACTGAGGCACCTCTCCGACACAGGGTGTACCAATTTCCTGCAGACACAGTCCGCGAGCGCTCGAACGTCTACGGCACGGACTAGATCGTCCTCAGTGAATTTAACCCCGAAGGAAGCTTCGACCGTCTCCAGAAGTTCACATGTATCTTCACCGAACACTTCGAGCCTTAATAACTTGTCACCCTCGAGAAGAAACATCGGGCGCATCACCTCCGGGCCTAGCGACTCTTCAAGGATTATATGCCGAAGAATATGCGAAGTAGATTCCCCGACGGACTCAGCACCCGCAGCGGTAACCGGAAACTCAGTCCTTGACGCCCGCCCTCGGGCGACATCGTAGTCCGCTGACTACGGCTTTGCCTGCGCCGGTCGCGCCTGCTTCGCCTTTGCCACCATCTCTCGCACATCCCTGAGCAGCGCCTGCGAGTCAAACACCACTCCATCTTTGATCGTGTACTTCACGCACTGCTCGTGCATTTCCTTGCGGTCCTGGCTCACGCGCGTCACGCCAATTCCATAAAACACTTTCACATCCGCCAGCGGATTTTCCGAAAGCACGACCAGGTCCGCCAAATAACCCGGCCGAATCACTCCCAGTTCCGGATTCTTCACCACCTTCGCTCCATTTTCCGTAGCCGCATGAATCGTCTCCAGCGGCGAAAATCCCGCCTCCTCCAGCATCTCCAATTCTCGAATCGTTCCAAATCCCCACAACGCAAACAAAAATCCCGTGTCCGATCCCACTGCCACCGTCCCGCCCTGATTCTTATAGTCGTTCACAAACTCCATCCAGATCCGGTAAGCCCGCGCCCAATCCGCTTCCTTGTCGGAAGTCCAATCATAAAAATACGAAGCGTGATGCGCCGGATTCGGCAAAAACGAATCCATCACCACCGGCAGCGTGTACGTCGCATGCCACGGCAAATTCGCCGCTCTCGTCACGTCGCGATTCGCTTCATAAATGCTGAACGTCGGCACCATGATGAATCCCGTCTTGTGCATCGTGTCCAGCAGCGAGTCAATCACCTCGCCGTGGAGTTTCCCCACGTCCGCCTGCAACCACGCTCGCCCCGTCTCCAAAAACCGGTCCGGCTCGCTCGAATAGTTATAGTCCGGCGGCAAATTCTGAATCGTCTGCGTCGTGAATGACGACTCCGGATACCCATAATGATGCTCGATGGTGGAAGCCCCCTCGGCGGCTATCCGCACTGCATTCATCGGATACACGCCGTCCTGCGCGATGTGCACGGCCACGCCCATTCCATTTTTCCGCGCTTCATCGGCAATCGCGTGAAACACATCCGGCCACTCCCCCGGCTTACCCAGCACCTTGATGCCGTCTACACCCTCCGCGTGCCACTCATCCACAATCTGCCGTGCGCCGTCAGCATGGAAATAGCGTGGATCGTCCCCGTGCCCCCAAAACGGATACACATACATCCTCGGCGCAATAATCTTGTTCTCTGCGCTCCGCTGCTTCTCCGCCACCATCTGCGCCGGCGTGTCATTCCCAATGTTGAACGTTCGAATCGTGGTCACGCCATGTCCCAACAGCAATTTGTAAATATATTCCGCCGGCACATCCTTGCTCTCATTGACGTGTATGTGTACGTCAATCAATCCCGGCGTGACGTACATCCCCTTCCCCTCAATCACCCGGTCCGGCGCCTTCTCTTCCTTCGCCCCCGCCGCCCCGGCATTCCGCGTGCGTGAGATCGCATCCTCCGAAACAATCCGCTCAATCCGATTCCCCTTGATAAAAATATTGACGGGCCCATACGCCGGCGCGCCCGACCCATCAATCACCGTAACCCCGCGAATCTCCAGCGACTCATACGGCCCCGCCTCTTCCGCCGCCCCAGCGTTCTGCGCGTAACCTCGTGTCGCGCAACCCAACGCCGCCGCAAACAAAATTGTCCCCGCACACATCATCATCTTAATTTTCGTCATGTTGTCCGCATCTCTCCGAGTGGCACAGGCATTCAGCCTGTGCGGTTTTGTAATTTGCGCGCGCCCGCTTCCCATTTGCAGCGCCGACACGCCTCATTCTTGCTGTACCCCTATTTGCTTTTTTCGTTCCGCAAAGTCCGCAAGGCTAATTTCATTGCCCCAAGAAGTCCAGCACTGATTAGCAGAAGCTCTCTCCTAAGTTGCGCATCGCCGCCTTCGGCGGCCCCTGTGGAGTGCGGCAGCC
>JBARBE010000015.1:0-19584 GCA_049792735.1 Candidatus Acidiferrum sp. | reverse complement strand
AGCACTCTGCGAGAGAATCCTGGTGCGTGCTTCTTGTCTCCCTGAAACCTCTCGGCGCGCTCTTGTAGCTGACGCTAGGGGGATTCGCCAGTATCAGATGCACTCCAGTCGATCCCTGAAAAGCGCGACGCCTTTTTGAGTCCGTCGCTCTTTTCCACTCACGAAACGGGCTACTGCGCTCCGAACGGGCAGCCGAGTGGCAGGTGCGGCGCCGCGTCACTGCATCCTCTCAGGGTGCGGGTTTTGATCTTTCCTCTCAATCCCATCACCGAATCGACCATCCGCAACCCACTGTTCCAAAACGACTTATATTTATTACTTGACAATAGATAGGAACGTGCTATAACGAAGTTTGTTTCGTCGCGGAGGAGAAAGGAGTCGTCGCCTTGCCCCCGCTACCCGCCCGGCTTCCAGGCCACTGTTCGTCCCACTCCAACGACTGTCATTCAGCGCGTAACGATGGAACATCCCGAACTATTCGGGATCGAAGATCCCGAGCGGCTCGGGACCGAAGATTCCGGCCTTGTCGGAGAGGATCTGCTTTTCTCCCCGTCGGTCCCTGGGCCAACCTGGCTCGTCCAGTAAACTCAGCACGCCGCGCACAACTCCACACGCAGGAATTGCCGCAACCCCTTTCCCACCATGCGCTTGCGCACAACTTCCGTCACACACCCGGGTGGGGGTCACATCTTTCAAACCAAACGCTCCGTCCGTCGCTCTGCCTCCGTCTCATCTCGCCACTTCTCAGTCGCAACTACCCGCTATCCTCTTTACAATCCGCACTTTCGCAAAACACGCCCCTAACCTCTTTGGAATGCGCAGTTTCAAAACACAGGACTTAAAATCCTTTAGAATGTGCAGTTCCGAAAAAACCGGGGTGGGGGTCCCGCTCCCAAGCTCAAACTTCTATCTTCATGCCATCTCTCTGCGCGCAGGAACTCCCGCAACTACAATTCCTTCATGGGTTTACTTCATTACTCGCGGACGCCCCGGGTGGGGAGGCGCTCGTCTGCCACTCAAGTGGGGCAGCCACTCCTGGCTGTCTGCTCCGACCTTTCGCGGGTCACTGGCCACAGGTCACGGGCCACATTTCCCCGCCCTATCCTTCACCCCGCAGGCTTGGCCATCTTCGCTCGCTCGAACTTCACCGAGCGCACAATTCCCGAGCCTTCTTTCACCACAATCATTTGGTTGGGCTTCACGTCCTTCAACGTGTCAACCGCGCCGCTCGGCCATCGAATTTCCAGCAAGTCGACTTTCTCCGCTTTTCCGATGCCGAAGTGTACGCGCAAATCATTCTGCGAAATGTAGCTGCCGCCGCTGCGCACTTCATCGATCTGCTGGTGCGGCTTGCTTTCGTCCGGCGGGTGCGTCAAGCACCGCAAACGCGCGCCGATTCCGCTGCGGTTCGATTTTGTTCCGATCGCTTTTATTTTCAGCCAGTTGTGGCCGAGCCGCGAATCGCAGCGAAGCAGTTGGGGGAAATCGTTGACCGTGTTCACCACCACGTCGATGTCGCCATCGTTGTCGAAATCGCCGAACGCCGCGCCCCGCGATGGCGCCGGAACCATGATGCCCGGTCCTCCCTGTGCGGAAACATCTTCAAAATGGCCGTCGCGCAAATTGCGGTACAAAATCTTCTGCTGCGCATAACCGGCTTCCGTGCGCAACTGCTCGACTTCGGGATAGACATGGCCGTTGCAAATCAAAATATCCGGCCACCCGTCATTGTCCATGTCGAAAAACCCGACGCCCCAACCGAGATATTGGGTGTGCTTGCCGAGGCCGGCGGTAAACGTGGCGTCCTCGAAATTTCCGCCGCCGAGGTTGTGGTAGAGAGATGGCGTGTCGCCCGCAAAATTAGTTTTGACGATGTCGAGGTTTCCGTCGAGATCGTAATCGCCGGCGGAGACGCCCATGCCCGCCTGGGGTTTGCCGTCCGCGCTAAGCGCGCAACCGGCTTCCATGGCCACGTCGGAAAACGTGCCGTTCTTTCGGTTTTCATAGAGCGCGCTGGCCGTCGAATCATTCGCCACATAAATATCGGGCCAGCCGTCGTTGTTGAAATCGGCGGTGAGCACACCGAGGCCGTAGGTTCCATTGGCTTGGAAAATTCCGGCGCGCTCGGAAACATCGGAAAAGGTGCCGTCGCCGTTATTGTGGAACAAAATATTTTTTCCGCCCAGCAGCCCCGGCGGCCCGCAAGCGACGAGAATTCCTTTGTATTCGCACGGGCCTGATTCCGGAACGGGCGCGGTCTTTAAGTCCATGTCGATGTAGTTCGCGACGAAAAGATCGAGGTGGCCGTCGCGGTCGTAATCGACGAAAGCGCAGCCGGTGTTCCAGCGCTTGCCATTCGTGGCGACGCCGGCTTTTTCCGTGACATCGGCGAACGTGCCATTGCCGTTGTTGTGGTACAAGACATTTTTTCCGAACGACGTGATGTAGAGGTCGTCGAAGCCGTCGTTGTCGTAATCGCCGACGCACACGCCTTGCCCCCATCCGGAATGAAGGATTCCGGATTTCGCGGTGACGTCGGTGAAAGTGCCGTCGCGATTATTTTTGAAGAGGTGCGAGATCGGCTCCTGGCCTTTGGGAAAACCTTCGAGGCGCCAGCCGTTCACGAGAAAAATGTCTAGCCAGTCGTCGTTGTCGTAATCGTAGAAGGCGACGCCGCAGCCGGTCGTTTCCAATAAATATTTATTTTTATGTTCCCCGCCGTAGATTGTTTTCGCGTTAAGGCCGGATTCCCGCGCGACGTTGATAAAACTCACGCCGATTTCTTTTGGCGGAGGCGGGTATGAATTTGCATCGTTCTGCGGCGCGGCAGATTGATTTGTTTGGAGCGAGCGCGCAAGCGCGAGGACGTTTTCAAGCGGGAGGACTAGCGCGGAGCGGCTTAGAGATTTAAGAAAAGAGCGGCGTGACGAAGACAAATGGAATCGTACCTTCCCTGGATTGGCTCATGCTAAGCTCTGTTGCTGTCGTTTATTGTAAGGCCAAAGTGATGATTCGAGCTGAGGGGCGCGAGAGAATTCAACGGATTTCTTGCGCGGCGGACCTTCCTAACGTGATCAACAAAAAAGACAATGTCCGAAAGACAACGTTTTTTCGCACAGTCCTGATCGGCGTTGCGCTGCTTGCCGTTCCAGGCGTCTCGAACGCACAAACGAGAGCAACGGCCAAGACAAAGGCAGCCGCGAAAGCACCAGCATCAGCGGTTGGGCAGACGATCGCACAAGCGCAAGCAGCCTCGAACGCGGAAGTAGCGGGGAAGTCGCTCGAACTTACGCGAGCGGTTCGGCCATGGGAATTTCTTTCTGCCGTAGGAATGCGGGCGGGGCTGCTTGGAAATGAAACGGGACGAATGGAAGCATGGGTTTATCCGCTGAAGATTTTGCGCGATTTTCATTTGGTATTTCATGTGGATGGGAGAGCACTTCCTGCGGAATCGCTGGCCCGGACGCTGATTACGCGGCCGGAATCGAGCACGATCGTTTACACCGGAGATACATTTTCGGTGCGAGAGACATTTTTTGTGCCGGTGCACGAAGCGGGGGCAGTGATTTTTCTGGACGTGGAGACGGAGACACCGCTGGAAATCGAAGCGAGCTTTCACCGGGATTTTCAATTGGAGTGGCCGGCAGCGCTGGGCGGAACTTACGAAAGTTGGGATCCGAAGCTGCACGCGTTCGCGCTTGGCGAGGAGCAGAGAAAATTCGAGGCGATTGTGGGATCGCCGACGGCGGAAGACGCGCATGAAGCATATCAGACGAACTATTCGGAATCGCAGGAAAGCTCGTTTCGTTTAGGCGTGACGGCGAAGGGAAAGGACACGAAGCTGGTTGCCATCGCGGGATCGATGACGGGATTGGCTGAGGCGCAGAACACGTACCAGCGGCTGGTGGCGAATTACGCGCAATTGCAAAAAGAATCGGCGGACTACTACCGGAATTATCTCAACCAGACCGTGGGAGTGGAGTTACCCGACGAACAACTGCAGAAGGCTTACGACTGGACGCGAGTGAGCCTAGTGCAGGGGATGGTGACGAATCCATTTCTTGGAACGGGGCTAGTGGCGGGATATCGAACGTCTGGAGACAGCCAGAGGCCGGGATTCGCCTGGTATTTTGGGCGGGATTCGTTTTGGAGCTCGCTCGCGCTGAATGCGGAGGGAGATTTTGCGAACACAAAGACAGCGCTCGAATTCATTAGCACATTTCAGCGCGCAGATGGAAAGATGCCTCACGAAATCTCCCAAGGAGCGAACTTCGTCGATTGGTTCAAGGATTATCCCTATCCCTACGCGTCGGCGGACGCGACGCCGCTTTATATCATCGCGATGAACGATTATGTGACAAGCAGCGGAGATACGGATTTTGCAAAAGAAAAATGGGCCAGCTTGTGGAAGGCGTATCAGTTTTTGAAATCGACGTATGACGCCCGCGGGCTGCCGAAGAATTTCGGAGTGGGCCATGGGTGGGTGGAAGGCGGACCGCTGCTGCCGGTGGAGACGGAATTCTATCAGAGTGGATTGGGCGCGGAGGCATTGCGAGCGCTCTCCAATTTGGCGAGGCTAACGGGACAGACACCTGCAGCGGGTGAACTGGAACAAGAGTTCGAGAAGCAGTGGCCGCTGGTGAACAAAAGTTTCTGGATTGCGGACAAGAAGCGGTTCGCATTCGCGCTGGACAGGAACAATAGGCAAGTGGATGAGCCAAGCGTGCTGGCAACGGTGCCGATGTGGTTTGGTTTGCCGAGCGACGCGACGGCGATTCCAATGATTCAGCAACTGGCGGATGCGGACATCCAGACGGATTGGGGAATGAGGATTATCTCGAATCGCTCGGCGGTTTACAGCGGAGGCGGGTATCACTACGGATCGGTGTGGCCGCTGTTCACGGGATGGGCTTCCGTGGCGGAATACCGGTATCACCAGGATTTCCCTGCTTACGAGAATTTGCGAGCGAACGCGCTGCTGGCGCTCGACGGGTCGCTGGGCCACGTGACGGAAGTGCTCTCCGGAGATTATTACCAGCCGCTCTCGACGAGTTCGCCGCACCAGATCTGGTCGGCGGCGATGGTGATCAGCCCGCTCTTGAAAGGAATGTTTGGATTGGAGAAGGACGCACCGAAGAAGACGCTGACGTTTGTGCCGCATGTTCCTGCGAATTGGACGCATTTCAAGATCACGAACGTGCGAGTGGGCGATAGCGTGATTAACTTGAGTTTTGAAAAGAAGCCGGGGGAATTCACGCTAGAAGCGGAGCGCACGGGAGGGGAGTGTGCGCTCGATTTCGAGCCCGAGGTGGCGAATACGGTCCTGGCCATTCGCGTGGACGTGAACGGGCGCCCGCGGAGCTTCGATCAACTACTTTCCTCGGAGCATCATCACCTTAAAATAAAATTCACGTTAAAAGAGGGAAAGAACACGGTTCGCGTGCGCGAGCCGAACGATTTTGGCATCTCGTATGCGTTCCGGCTGCCGGAGCTGGGAAGCGCGAGCTCGGATTTGCGCATTCTCTCCGAAGAGATGGGAGATGCGACGGCGCCGATGGAATTGGAAGTAGCGGGGAGGGCGGGGGCGAGTTACGACCTGGACGTGTGGAATCCAGAGCTGGTCGAATCGGTGCGAGGCGCGGAGCTGGTGAAGGATGCGGCAGGCGGGGCGAAGCTGCGAATACATTTTGAGGCGAAGGCGGGAGAGACATATCCGCACCAGCGAGTGGTGCTCTTTTTCCATCCACTCAAAATCCCACGAAAATTCCTTAAGGAATAGCAACGTAAATGGTTGCGACCACGGCAGAGACTATGCAGACGTTGAATTTCCTTGATGCCGAGGTGAGGCTGGCTCTGCTTTGGAGCAGGCACGTTCTCTGAAATAAGCGGGTCCGGAATTGCGTGCCGAAAAGAGAGGGTGAATAAAGTGATGAAAAAAATTGTAATGGCGATTCTGTTGGCCGCAAGCGCGTGCGTGTTGACGGCACGGGGAAACGCGCAGACGAAGGGCGGCGACGATGCGGCGGGGCATGCGTGGTGGCAGAACGCGGTGTTTTATGAGATTTATCCGCGGAGTTTTGCGGACAGCAATAATGATGGGATTGGGGATTTGAAGGGGATTACGTCGAAGCTGGATTATTTGAAAGAGCTGGGAATCAACGCGATCTGGATTACGCCTTGTTTTCCTTCGCCGCAGGTGGATTTCGGGTACGACGTTTCGGATTATGAGGCCATTGATCCGATGTACGGGACAATGGCGGATTTCGACCGGCTGGTGGCGGAAGCGAAGCAGCGCGGGATTCGCGTGATTCTGGATTTTGTCGTGAATCACACTTCGGACCAGCACAAGTGGTTTATCGACTCGGAGTCTTCGAAGACATCGGACAAGCGCGACTGGTACATCTGGCGCGATGGGAAGGGGCCGGGCCAGCCGCCGAATAACTGGCTTTCGACCTTCGGGACTCCAGCGTGGACGTTCGATCCGAAAACGAATCAATATTATTACCATTATTTTTATCCGCAGCAACCGGACTTGAACTGGCGGAATCCGGCGGTGGAAAAGGCGATGCTGGATGTGACGCGGTTCTGGTACAAGCACGGGGTCGCGGGGTTCCGGCTGGACGCCGTGGATACGTTATATGAAGACCCGAAGCTGACGGACAATCCGGTGCTGCCTGGGACGGACAAGTTCGGACGGCCGAACATGGATGAGAAGTACAACAAGAAATTGCCCGAAGTGCATGATGCGATGCGGGCGCTGCGGAGCGTGGCAAACGAATACGGGGCGGTGCTGATCGGGGAGACTTGGACGACGAACGTCGACCAACTGAGGGATTACTACGGAGCGAAGAACGACGAATTGCAGATGCCGATGGATTTGATGATGACGGGATTCAAAGGATTATCGGCGGACGAGTACCGGAAGCACATCGCGGCGGTGAATGCAGCCGGACACTGGCCGACGTACGTGATTTCGAATCACGATATCGTGCGGTCTTATACGCGGTATGGCGATGGAGAGCACAACGACGACATCGCGAAGATGATGGCGGCGCTGTATCTGACCTTGCGTGGAACGCCGATTATGTATTACGGCGAAGAGATCGGGATGGAGAACAACGACCCAAAACGGAAAGAGGACGTGCAGGACCCGGAAGGCAAGCTGGGATGGCCGAAGGAAATCGGACGCGATGGCGAACGGACGCCGATGCAGTGGAACGACAGCGCGAATGCGGGGTTTAGCACGGTGAAGCCGTGGCTGCCGGTGCCGGATAGCGCGCGTACACACAACGTGGCGGACGAGATGAAGGATCCCGATTCCGTTCTTAGTTTTTACCGGACACTTTTGGAATTGCGACATTCGGAGGCAGCGTTATTGGACGGAGATTATGTTTCGATAAACGAGGATAACCCCAACGTATTGACGTATCTTCGGCGAACCAAGGGTGAAGCGATCCTGGTAATTTTAAATATGTCGGCCACAGTACAAAGGGTGCCATTTGACCTTTCCGAGGCGGGGTTTTCAGCGCCGAAACTGGAGGTTTTGTTGACGAGTTTTCACAAACGGGTGACGGGGATGTTTGCGAAAATGCCGATGGAGCCTTATTCGGTGTTCATTGCGAGGGTTACGAAGTAGGGGAAGGTTTTCCTAACACAGAGGGCACAGAGAAAAGAAAAGCGGATTCCTCGCTTTGCTCGGAATGACATTTTGCAGAGGCGCGAAGGTGAAAATTACGCCTCGAGTTGCGGCTTGGCGTTTTGAGGGACAACGGGTTCGGCGCCGGAGAGAGTTTGCCAGCCGCGGCGCGAGAGACTCCAATAAATGAAGTAGCCGGAGAGAGCGGCGGCAACGAGCAGAACGAAGCCCATCAGCCATTCGTGCAGCGCGAATTCGCCGATGGAAAACATGCAGCAATAGACGAGCGCGCAGCCCATGATCCAATCGAAAGTGTTGGCAGTGAGATCGCGGACGGGTGTGACTTCCGGAGCGAGGGCGGCGATGTGTTTCCAGCCGTGGATGGTGGGACGGACGCGGCGATAGAACTGGACCAGCTTGGCTTCCGGCTCGGGCTTGGTGATGAGCGTGGTGACGAGCCAGACGATGGTGGTGACCGCGGTGGTGATGAGCGCGGTTTTTGCGAAAACGACGGAGTTGTTGCCGACGAACTGGACGCGCGTGAGCGACATGGAAACGATGAACGCGGCGATCATGGAAGAAATTTCGCTCCATGCGTTGATGCGCCACCAATACCAGCGGAGCATGAGGACGGAGCCGGTGCCCGCGCCCATGCCGAGAAGAAGCTGCCAAGCGGATTGAATGCTCGTGATGTTGGCGGCGGCGTAACCGCTGAGAATCACGAGCAGGACGATAATCAACTTGCTGACGAGGACGTAATGCTTTTCGCTACCCTTGCGGACTAGGAAGCGGCGATAGAAATCGTTGATGAGATAGGACGTGCCCCAGTTTAACTGCGTGCCGACAGTGGACATAAAGGCGGCGAGGAAGGCGGCGATCATCAGGCCGCGCAATGCGGGCGGTAGAAAATCGCGGAGGACCATGACGTAGCCTTTTTCCGGCTCGGCGGCAAATGCGGCGCTGGGGTGAAGGCCGCCGTTGGGGGAATAGACGGCGACGGCGACGAGGCCGGTGATGATCCAGGGCCAGGAACGCATGGCGTAGTTGGCGATGTTGAACCAGAGAGTTGCGCCGAGAGAATTTTTTTCGTCCTTGGCGCTGAACATGCGCTGGGCGACGTAGCCGCCGCCGCCGGGCTCGGCGCCGGGATACCAACTGGCCCACCACTGGACGGCGAGGTAGAGCGAGAAAGTGATGACGGGGAGAGTCCAGAGAGCGTCGGTGGTCCAGCCGAGATGAAACGAGGGGAAGAAGGAAAGGATGGAGCCGGTGGAGTTGCCCGATTTATGCGCCAGGGCGTCGACGTGCGAAAGCTGGAGTTTGAGCGCGGCCATGCCGCCGATTTTTGCTACGGCGATCCAGGCGAGGACGATGATCATGGACATTTTGAGAGCGAATTGGAAAAGGTCGGTGACGAGCACGCCCCAAAGGCCGCCGATGAATGTGTAGATTCCGGTGAAAGGGACGAGAAGCAGAACACAGATGAGGAGGGCGGTGTGTTCCGGACTGCCGAGGGTGTAGTGCAAGAGCTCGTGGCCGCCGAGAGTGAGCCGGAGGACGCGGCCTTGGGCGATGGCGTCGCCGAGTAAGACGGTGGTGATGCTGATCATGGCTTTGATGACCCAGCCGAGGATGAGGCAGTTCATGAGCGCGCCGAGATAGAGGGCGCGAAAGCCGCGAAGGAATGCGGCGGGCTTGCCCTGGTAGCGGAGCTCGACGAATTCTACGTCGGTGAGGATTTCGGCGCGGCGCCAGTAACGCGCGAAGAAAAAAACGGTCATCATGCCGCAGAGGCATTGCGACCACCAGAGCCAGTTACCGGCGATGCCGTTTTTGGCGACGAGGCCGGTGACGAGGAGTGGCGTGTCGGCGGCGAAAGTGGTGGCGACCATGGAAGTGCCGGCGAGCCACCAGGAAACGTTGCGGCCGGAGACAAAGAATTCCTCGGTGCTGCCGGAGGAGCGGCGGCGGTAATAAAGACTGATGAGAAGATTCAGGAGCAGGTAGGCGGCGACGACGATCCAATCGATGGCAGTGAGGACCATTTTTCGCTTTACTCCATGAGACGCACGATTTGCAGGTTCGCGTGGCGGCTCAGTATACTGCTATATAGCTCTAAGGAGCCACGATAAATTGGGCGGGTCATTCTACTCCAAATCCGGCCATTTCCCACGGTTTCTGAAACAATCTTTTGGAGAGCGCGACCGTGATATATATAGCACCGGTTGGGACTGCGGGGAGTTGGCCGACTCCGGCTGAAATGCGGAAAGGGCGCTGCGAGAGGATTCATGCTGTTTGCTATTCTACACGGAGATGACGGAGTGAGCGGAAAAACGGGGCGGAGATGCTGGTCCTACTAAAATCGAGCTATGAGGAGTTGAGCCGTGAGGCGGCGCGCATTGTCGCGAGCGCGGTGAGGAACAATCCGGCGGTCACGCTGGGGCTGGCCACGGGGAGCACGACGCAGGGGATGTATAAAGAACTCGTGCGGCTGCACAAAGAAGAAGGGCTGGATTTTTCGAAGGTTGTGACGTTCAACCTGGACGAGTATCTCGGGATTGGGGCGGAACATCCGCAGAGCTTTCACCGATTCATGCGGGACAATTTCTTTGATCATGTGAACGCCGACGCGGCGAACATCCATATCCCTGACGGGACGATCGGCGGAGATTATGAAGAGTATTGTCTCTCCTACGAGCGAGCGATTCGCGATGCGGGGGGGATCGATCTGCAAATTCTCGGCATCGGGCGGAATGGGCACATTGGATTCAACGAGCCGACTTCGAGCTTTGGTTCGAGGACGCGGCTGAAGGTTTTGACGAACGAGACGCTGGAGGATAACCGGAAATATTTTTCGCCCGAAGAGAAGATGCCGGAGTGCGCGATTACGATGGGGATCGGAACAATTCTTGAAGCGAAGAGAATTATGTTACTAGCCACGGGCAGCGCGAAAGCGGAGACCGTTGCGGAGGCAATCGAGGGACCGATTACTGCGTCGGTCACGGCGTCATGCCTGCAACTGCATCCCGATGTTACGTTTGTGATCGACGAAGCAGCCGGGACGCAATTGAAACAGCGCGAGTACTACCTGCGAGTGATGGAGTTGACCGCCCGATTCACTCCGAACCGGCTGTCCTAAGATTCCGCGGCGGGGCTGGCTAGATTCGTTTGGGTGCGCATTAAAGGGGCACTGGCTGGTTAATGGCGGCTTGCGTGCCGGGTCGGGTAAACTAACGCGTGATGAAGGATCGCAGCACGAAAAGGAGAAATCATGGGAAATCGAGATAAGCGCGGCAGAGAAAAAAAGAAGCCGAAGAAAACGGAAACCAAGGTGACCTATCAGCCGGCGAGGCCCGCTACGGTTTACAAACCGACGGCGCCGGCCCCGTCCCCAGCGCCGCAGCCCACTGAACCGACGAAACCCTAGAGCGAAAAAACTGCCGCCGACGGACGGGAAGGCACAAGCCGGTAGATATCAGTCTGTGCGTAAGCTAGGACAGCCGCTGCGAGTCGGAGAATGAGCCCGCGGGAAGGTTGAGTCGCCCTACCTGACCACCTGGAAAAACCGGCAATTACCAGATGCGGCAGACTTTTTCTGGCGGATTGGCCATCGGCTGGCCGGCCTTGCAGGCAAAGGCTTTCGCGAACTGCGGCATGTTGACGACGACGCCGTTGATTCGGTACCGCGCGGGCGAGTGGGGATCGACCTGCGCGCGCATGCGCATATCCTCAGGGCGCTCGTTAGCGCAATCCCACTGAGCGAAGCCGATGAAGAAACGCTGCTCGGGAGTCAGGCCGTCGACCGGTTGGAGATTTTTGTCCTTGGTGGCGCCTTGCCAGGCGATGTAGGCGAGAATCTCGCCACCCAAGTCCGCAACGTCCTCACCCATGGTGAGCCGGCCGTTGATGTGCACATCGTCCACAACCACATATTTGGAATACTGGTCGCTAATGCACTTCGTGCGGGCGTCGAATTTCTCGCGGTCGTCTTTCGTCCACCAATTCTTGAGATTGCCACGGGCGTCAAACTGGCTGCCCTCATCATCGAAGCCGTGTGTGAGTTCGTGGCCGATCGTTCCGCCGGTGTCGCCATAATTGGGAGCGTCGTCCATCCTGGGATCGTACAGAGGGGGTTGTAGCACGCCCGCTGGGAAGTTGATGTCGTTCATCTGCGGGTCATAGTAAGCGTCGACGGTGGTGGGACTGATTTCCCACTCGCCATGATCCACGGGTTTTCCGATCTTGGCAATTTGGCGGCGATGCTCAAATTCGGTGAGGCGCTGCACATCGCCAAGAAAATCATCGCTCGTAATTTTGACGGAACTGTAGTCGCGCCATTTGTCTGGATAGCCGATCTTGTTGCGGATGCCGTGGAGCTTGACGAGGGCTTGCAGCTTGGTTTCTGGGCTCATCCAATCGAGCGCGCGAATGCGCTGTTCCATCGCAGCTTCGATGCGCAGGACCATGTCGAGCGTGCTTTGCTTAAGCTCGGGAGAGAAAACCTTGCGCACATAGGCCTGGCCCAGAGCTTCGCCCAAATTATAGTCCGTGTATTGCACACAGCGTTTCCAGCGAGGCTGGATTACTTTGGCGCCACGCAAGTACTTGCGGTAAAAGTCAAAATTTTCCTCCACAAATGGCGAGGACAGGTAGGGAGAGGCGGTATCCGCGACGTGGAATCGAAGATAGTTCTTCCAGTTTACGACGGGCTCAGAAGCCAGCTCCTGGTTCACTTCCTTGAAGAACTCAGGCGACTCGACGTTGAGAATAATGAACGGCGGATATCCCAGCAGGTGGTAGTACGTCTTCCAATCGAAGTTTGGAGCCAGTTTGTCTAATGCGGCCAGGTCCATTTTGTTTTTCAGTTTGTAGGGATCGCGCATCTCGACGCGCGTAAGCGAAGCTTTCGCCAGCAAGGTTTCCATGCGCATCAAAGTTTCCGCGTTATTTTTCGCGGTCTCCGCATTATCGCCGAGCAGCTCGAAAATCTTTTGAACGTGCTGCACGTAGCGCTCGCGAATCTCTTTCGATTTCGCATCATCCTTGGTGTAGTAGTCGCGATCGGGTAGTCCGAGGCCGCCTTGGCCAAGTTCAGCGATGACCTGTTCGGAATTGTCGGGGTCCTGATTAGAGCCTGCCGCGAAAAGAAGGGACCGGTAGCCGCCGACATAAAGCTGCAGCTTGGCCAGTAACGGGGCCATTTCGCGAGCGGAATTGAGGCGGGAAATAGTGTCTAGTTGCGGCTGGAGGGCGCTGACACCGCGCCGTTCCGCCTCCGGCTCGTCGATGCAAGCCGAATAAAAATCGCCAATTTCCTGCGTGACGGTGTCGCGCGTCGAGCTGCTCCTAGATGCCTGCTCCAAAATCCCACGAAGAAAGTTCAGATTGTCTTCGTAGAGTTTGGCGTAAACGCTCCATGAGGTTTGGTCCGAAGGGATGGGATTGTCCTTCTGCCAGCGGCCGCACGCATATTGATAGAAATTCACGCAGGGATCGACAGACTTGTCGATCGAGCTGAGATTCAAGCTCGGCGAGTACGGAAGCGCGGGCTCCGTTTGAGTTTGGGCGGCGGCCGCGGCTACGAAGACCAGCGGTAGGAGCGGCATGCAAACGCCGGTTAGGATTTTCATATAGGCCTCGGAAGGAGCTTCGTGCGAACTACGAGAGCGGAATGATGGTAATGGCTGAGGAGTTTTTTTCCAATCCTAAAGATTTTCTACGCAAGACCGCCTTCCCGTCGATTGAAAGGGCGCTTCGATTTTGCAGCTCAATAAAATCGGGATGTGGCGATAGGCCGGCCAAAGACGCGGCCATTCCGTAAAGCCTGCTCACGCATTAGACCTCGGAACGTCTATGGCCAATAGGGTGTGAGGCGGGCGCGAATGGATTGCGCCTGCCAATTTGTCTCGTGCTAAGACGAGGGAGGTGTGTGCTCATGCGCAATATTCTCAGGATAGGTGTTGGCATTTTGTTGGGAGCGGCGTGTTTTGCGGGGCGAGCGGATGCGCAGTTCAAGAATGGGAGCCAAGCGACGGAGTTGAATCTGCCGACGTTGAGCCAGCGCGCGACGGTGACGCAGAGGATCGGGCTCACGGATATTACGATTGTGTATCACGAGCCGCTCGTAGGCGGGCGTGAAATCTGGGGAAAGGTCGTTCCCTATGGGCAAGTATGGCGGTCGGGTGCGAACGAAAATACGACGATCTCCTTTTCCGACGATGTGAGTGTGGAAGGAAAGGCGCTGCCGGCGGGCACATACGGCTTACACACGATTCCAGGCAAAGACGAGTGGACAGTGATTTTTTCGAGAAACTCGACTTCCTGGGGCAGCTTTTCGTACGACGAAAAAGAAGATGCGCTGCGCGTGATGGTGAAACCTCAGCCGGCCGAGTTTCGCGAAGCACTCACCTATACGTTCGATGACGTTAAGCCGGATTCCGCCGCGGCAACACTTCGCTGGGATAAACTGGCGGTTCCGTTTCACATTTCTGCCGACGTGAACGCTCTCGTGCTGCGCAGCATCCACAATCAGCTTCGGAACACTGCCGGTTTTACCTGGGCGGGCTACGACGAAGCAGCCAATTGGTGTCTGGACAACAACTACAACCTGGAGGAAGCCCTGAAGTGGGAGAACATATCCATCCAGAATGAGGAAAGATTCGAGAACCTGCTGACCAAATCGCAGATTCTGGGAGCGATTGGAAAAAAGCAGGAGGCGGAGTCGACACAGGCAAAAGCGTTCGAGAAGGCAAGTGGCATCCAGCTTCACGCGTACGGCCGAGGATTGCAAATTCAGAACAAGCCGGATGAGGCGTTCGCCGTGTTCAAGATAAACGTGGAAAAGCGTCCGAACGAGTGGTACACGCACGGAGAACTATCGAGAATGGCTTCGGCGAGAGGCGACTTTGCAACCGCGCTGAAAGAAATGAAACTTGCGCTGGCAGGGGCACCCGAACAGACGAAATCACAGATCCAGGGATTGATCGCACGGCTGGAGAAAAATCAGGACATCAATCCAATATAGGGCTTATATAAGTTGCGGGCCGGTTTGGGAATAGCGGCTTCAGGATGTGATTCCACCAAAGCAAAGATATTTGATTTCGACATACTCATCGATTCCGTACTTGGAGCCTTCGCGACCAAGGCCGGATTCCTTTACGCCGCCGAAGGGCGCGACTTCCGTGGAAATGATACCGGTATTGATGCCGACGATGCCGTATTCAAGAGCTTCGGCGACACGCCAGACGCGGGCGATGTCTCGACCATAGAAATAGGCAGCAAGGCCAAACTCCGTGTCGTTCGCGAGAGCGATGGCGTCTGCTTCCGTTTTGAAGCGGAAGAGCGGCGCGACGGGGCCAAAAGTTTCTTCTCGCGCCAAGGCCATTTGCGGCGTGACATCGGCAAGAATCGTTGGCTCGAAAAAGCGGCCGCCGAGAGCGTGGCGATGCCCGCCGACGAGAATTCTTGCGCCCTTGGATTGCGCGTCGCGAATATGGCTCTCCACTTTTTCAACGGCGGCATCGTCAATCAAGGGCCCTTGCGTGGCGCCTGTTTCCAGGCCAGGGGCGGGCTTGAGGTTATTTACGGCCACGATCAGTTTTTCCGCGAAAGCGTCATAGACCGCGTCCTGCACGAGAAACCGATTCGCGCAGACGCATGTTTGACCCGTGTTGCGATATTTGGAAGCGAGCGCGCCTTCGACAGCTGCGTCCAAATCCGCGTCTCCAAAAATGATGAACGGCGCATTGCCTCCTAGCTCGAGCGAGATCTTTTTGATTGTGCCGGCGCATTGGGCCATCAAAAGCTTGCCGACTTCGGTCGAGCCGGTGAACGAAAGCTTGCGAACGATGGGATTGGAAGTCAGTTCAGCGCCGATTTCTTTTGGATCTCCAGTGACGATGTTGAATACGCCTTTCGGAACGCCGGCACGCTCGGCAAGCTCAGCCAAAGCAAGCGCGGAAAACGGCGTTTGTTCGGCGGGCTTAACGACCACGGTGCAACCTGAAGCGATGGCAGGCCCGACTTTGCGCGTGATCATGGCCAGCGGAAAATTCCATGGCGTGATGCAGGCGACGACGCCGATGGGCTGCTTTATGACGACAATTCTCTTGTCGGCTTGGTGCTGCGGAATGGTGTCGCCGTAGACGCGCTTCGCTTCTTCCCCAAACCATTCGAGGAACGCTGCGGCGTAAGCAACTTCCCCGCGCGATTCGGCGAGCGGCTTGCCTTGCTCGAGCGTCATCAGGCGCGCCAAGTCTTCTTGATTGGCCATCATTAGATCAAACCAGCGGCGGAGAATTGCTGCGCGCTCCTTTGCGGTTTTTTTACTCCAGACGGGAAATGCATTGTTCGCGGCTTCGATTGCGCGGCGGGTTTCAGAACCGCTTAATTTGGGTACTCTGCCAATGATTTCTTTGGTGGCGGGATTGTCCACATCGATTGTCTGGCCCGAGCTTGTCTGAATCCACTGTCCATCGACGTAACACGCTTCGCGGAAAAGCCGCGGGTCTTTCAACTCGGCGGCAACGCGGGCCGATTTTGCGAGTGTGTCTTGCATCTGGCGCTCCTGATTGTCTCCATCCGTTGGATGCAGCTGGCGTTGGTTTCGCGTTTGTCCATCACCGGACCCACCCTTACGCGTGAGAAAGCGCGGCCTGCTTGCGTTCCGCAACACCCGCCAGGGCGGCTTCGATCACGTCCATGCCTTCTTTCAGTTGCTCATCGTTAACCACGAGCGGAACGAGAATGCGGATCACGTTATTGAAAGTGCCGGCGGTGATGGTGATGAGCCCGTGCTCGTAGCAATATTTGGCGATCTCTTTTGTTTCCGTGTCGGCCGGCTCGCGCGTTTCGGCATCGCGCACCAGTTCGATGGCACACATGCCGCCAAGGCCGCGAACGTCGCCGATCAGGGGCCACTTTTTCTTCCAGCCGCAAGCGCGTTTTTCAAAAAGTTCACCGATAGCCGTCGAGCGCGCGAGCAGCCCCTCTGTTTCGATGGTTTCGATCGCCGCGAGCGCCGCGGCACACGAAAGAGGGTGCCCGCAGAATGTGCCGCCGAGGGATCCGGGCCCGGGCGCATCCATGATTTCAGCGCGGCCCGTGACGGCAGCGATGGGCATTCCGCCGCCAAGCGATTTCGCCATGGTGATCAAATCCGGCTCGATGCCGAAATGCTCGGAAGCAAACCATTTGCCGGTGCGCGCAAAACCAGACTGGATTTCATCGGCAATGAAGAGGATGCCATGCTTGCGGCAAATATTTTGGAGGAGTTTAAAATAATCGCGCGGCGGAATGACGAAGCCGCCTTCGCCTAGAACGGGCTCCGCGATGACTGCGGCGACAGACTCTGCCGCTACGGAGCGCTTGAAGGCGTCTTCGAGATGATGAGCAAATTCCGCGGACGTTGTGCCGGCGGGATTGCGATAGGGGTAGGCAAACGGAATGCGATAGATGTCGCTCGCGAACGGCTGAAATCCCGCTTTGTAGGGATGCGTTTTGCTGGTCAGCGACATGGTGAGGAGTGTACGGCCATGGAAAGCGTCTTCGAAACAGATGACGGCGGGACGTTTGGTGTACGCGCGCGCGATTTTGATTGCATTTTCGATGGCCTCGGCGCCGGAATTGAGCAGAATGGTTTTCTTCGCATAATTTCCGGGAGCGAGGGAATTTAGTTTTTCCGCAACGGCGACGTACCCTTCGTAAGGCGTGACCGCAAAACACAGATGCAAATACCTTTCCAGTTGCTCGCGAATCGCGGAGAGGACGCGCGAAGATCGATGGCCGACATTGAGGCAGCCGATTCCGCCGGCAAAATCGAGATAGCGGTTGCCGTCGACATCTTCGATGGCGGCGCCATCTGCGTGCGCAGCGAAAATAGGCGTGGCGTTGGCGGGTCCGCGCGGGATAGCCGCTTCGCGACGCGCCATGAGGGCACGGGAACGCGGCCCGGGAATTTCTGTTCGAAGTTGAATGGTAGCCATTGTTTGTTTCTTCCTTCTCGCAGCTCACAGGGACGCCGCCACTGTGCCACAAATCTAGTACCAGGCGATTGGTGCTTCGTCGAGGTTGACGAAGACCTGCTTTGTCTCGAGATATTCTTCGAGGCCCCAAGGGCCAAGCTCGCGGCCGAAGCCGGATTGTTTGTAGCCGCCCCAGGGCGCTTCGACGTAGGTCGGTTGCATGTGATTGACCCAGACGATTCCTGCGCGCAGCGACTTAACGACGCGAAACGCCTTATAAATGTCGCGCGTCCAGACTGCCGCGGCGAGACCATAAGGCGTGTCATTCGCGATGCGGATGGCATCCGCCTCGCCATCGAACGGAATCACGGAGGCGACTGGGCCGAAAATTTCTTCGCGAGCGATGCGCGCACTATTTTCCACGTCGTAAAAAATAGTTGGCTCGACGTAGTAACCTTTGCCGAACTGCTTTGGGCGCCCGCCGCCGATGGCGACTTTGGCTTCCTTTTTGCCAAGCTCGAGATAAAAGTTGACGCGATCGTATTGCTCTTTGCTGACGAGCGGGCCCATTTTCGTTTCGCGCTCAAGCGGCGCGCCAAGCTTGATGCGCTTGGCTTTTTCAGCCATGGCCTCGACAAATTTCGAATAGATTTTCTTTTCAACGAGAATACGGCTGCCTGCGGAACAGACTTCGCCTTGATTGATAAAGACACCGAAGAGGGCGCCATCGACGGACGCTTCCCAATTGGCGTCGCTAAAGAAGATGTTTGGCGATTTACCGCCAAGCTCGAGCGTGACGCGTTTGAGCGTATCGGCGGCGCTTTTGACGATGATTTTGCCGACGGCAGCGCTGCCCGTGAATGCGATTTTGTCGACGCCGGGATGAGCGACGAGCGCGGCGCCCGCGATTTCGCCAAATCCGTTGATGATGTTGACGACGCCGGGCGGGAGACCAACCTCCGCGAAATAGTTGGCAAATTCCAGGGCTGTCAAGGGCGTCTGCTCGGCGGGCTTTAGAACGCACGTGCAGCCAGCGGCGAGCGCGGGCGCGAGTTTCCAAGCAGCCATCAGCAGCGGATAATTCCACGGAATGATTTGTCCGGCGACGCCAACGGGCTCGCGCAAAGTAAGACTTAGGGCGTTGGCAGGAACCGGGTTCACGCTACCGAGAACTTTGTTGGCGAGGCCGCCGTAGTATTCGAAGCAGGTAGCAACGTCCGCGATGTCGTATTCGGCTTCGACGATGGGCTTGCCAGTGTTACGGCATTCGAGCTCGGCGAGCGCGGCGCTGTTCTGGCGTATTTTTTCGGCAAGTTTGAAAAGGATGCGGCCGCGGTCTTGCGCTGTGGTGGTAGCCCAAGAGCCGGAGTCGAAGGCGGCACGCGCCGCACTTACGGCGCGATCGACGTCCGCAACACCAGCGGAGGCGACCTGCGCGATGACTTCCTCAGTCGAAGGATCATGGACTGGAAATGTTTCGCCGGAAGCGCTGGCGGCCCATTCGCCGTTGATGTAATTCTTGTAAGTTCGAATTTCCGCCACCGTACCGCTCGACATCACGGCCTCCCAAAACCACCATCGCGTAGGCGCTCATGCCAAGCCGCGCCGCGCTTAAACCGGCGAAACCGCCTCCGCGAGCTTTCTTGCCATTTTGCGCCGCCCGTAAACAAAAAACAAAAATGCAGCCAGGCCGATAAAAATAAATGTGCCGCCAAACATCCAGATTTCGTAGGAAAGAACCGAAGTGACCTGCTGCGCCGGAAAAAAGGCTAGCGCGATTCCCAGAATGGTGGTCATCAGCCCGCTGGCGCCGGAAAGAATTAATTTCCTCCTGCCGTAGCAACCTTCGACGAAGGAACGGCTGAAAGCGATTTTCAGCAGCGCGCCAAACATGTAAAGAAACGGGATCAGCTGAAGCACCACCGCGAGCGAGAGCAGCTTCTGGAAAGTTTCCTGCACGCCAGTTTCATTCGCCGAGAGATTGGC
>JBARBE010000014.1:0-37875 GCA_049792735.1 Candidatus Acidiferrum sp. | reverse complement strand
GCGGCGGTTAGCCCAAAAAATATCGAGTCCATCGCCACAACGTAATTAACGACTTGCGCGTACGTCCCGGTCAGCGCAATGGCGATGGCCCAGATGCCTTGCAACAGGATCGCAATCACCGGCACGTGAGTTCGCGGATCGATCCACGCTACGCTGCGAAAAAACACGCGGTCCTCCGCCATCGCAAAGTAAACGCGCGGCGCCGTCAACATCGATTGTCCCAGGTATCCAAACGCTGAAAATGCAATTCCCGCCGCGATCAATGACCCGCCGCGCGGCCCAAGCAACATGCGCATCACCGAAGATGCCGGCGTCATCGTAGCGGCCAACCCAGCAGGTCCGAGCGCACGCACGTAGACAAAATTCACCGAAGTGTAGACCAGAATCACGCCAAGCACGCCCAGAACCAACCCACGCGGAAGCGTCTTACTCGGATCGCGCACTTCGCCTGCCAAAAAGCTCGATGTCTGCCAGCCTCCGTAAGCGAACAGCACCGGCGGCATAGCCGCTCCAAAAGTAAAAATGAGGCTCGCGGACATCGGCTGGTCCAGCACTGGATGCCACGAAATCAGCGAGGGCCCGCCGCGCAGAAAGCTGAAGACTTCGAGCATCCCGATGGCGGCAATCGCCGCCAGAGTCATGGCCGATTGCACCCGGCTCCCCGCGCGAACACCAAGGCAATTGATGATCGTCAGCAAACCAAGCGCACAAGCCGCAACAAGCGGCGCATGAAACTGCCACCCGGTCAGTTCGAGAAAATATTTGGCAAACGTCACTGCAACGGCAGCCATCCCGCCCGTTTGGATTACCAGAAGCAGCACCCACCCGTAAAGGAACGCCACCGCCGGGCTTAGCGCCTCGCGCAAATAAGCGTATTGCCCGCCGACAACAGGTAATCGGGTGGCCAGTTCCGCATAAATGAATCCGCCCAGCAGCGCGATCACCCCGCCCACGATCCACGCGCTCAGGATCAGCACCGAAGTGTGCACGCGATCGGCAACGAGGTAAGGATTAATGAAAATCCCCGCCCCAATAATCCCCCCCATCACCGCCATCGTCGTGCCAAACAACCCAAGTTGCCGTACGAGGCCGCTTGCCTGCGAAGTCTCTCTCTCAGAGGGATTGGTCATCTTTATGGGAGTATGAATGACTCGCGCGGGCACGATTTCTTCATGGAGCCATGCGCGAATGTCGCGTACTCTATCACCCCTGGATCCGGGCTCAAAATCGGACTGCTCGAGGAAGCGAACGAGGGCTCAAGTTGTCAGCTTCGAACCCGGGAATTCGGACTTGCCCGGCGAGCAGATCCAAAACATGCCTCATAGGATCTCGGACACAGTTCACTAGGTTGGAATTGCAGTGGTGGGGGATGTGCTTCCCGAGAAGCGATTCGTAGGAGTATCATTAGCACAGCGTCCAAATTCCCGAGGCTAGCTACAGACGGGTGGGTCATGTCCTTAAGATTCCCGAAGTTCCATCGCATCATCATTGTCTTGAGTTCCGGCTTTTTGCTTCCAGGCGGCTTGTTGGCGGGCCTCCCGGCTCCGGGCTGGCAAGACCCCAACGGTGTGGCCGGTCAACAAGCTCAGGTAGAAAACCTGGCGATCGTAGGCGACATTGATGTCTATGTGAAAACTCCGGACGGGGCGCCGCTCACGGAGGCCGCCGTGGTTACGCTTGCCAGGTCGACCGGTGAGTTCGTGGACCGCCAAACCGCGAAGAACGGCCACGTCAGGTTTGCCGCAGTGCAGCCCACGGAGTACACGGTTCAGGTAGTTTCTCCTAGGTACCAGACGACCTCCAAGCAAGTTGACGTCTTACGGAGTTCGCTCGCAAAGCTCACGATTGAAATGAAACCCTTGTCTGACGTGGAAGAAGCTGAATCGTCTGCGAACTTCTACGCGCTGGCCCCCAAAACCCAGAAGGAAGTGGGCAAGGCCCTGGAAGCGCTCCGGACTAACAAGCCCAATGACGCGCGCAAGCATCTTGAAGCCGCGCAAAAGGCGGCTCCACAAAGCGCGGAGATCGAGTATCTCTTCGGCGTTTACGCTTCGCAGACGAACGACCCGATACACGCCAGATCGTATTGGATGAGGACTCTTGAACTCAATCCCAATCATTTGAGTGCGCTGCTCGCTGTTAGCCAGGATTTGTTGCACGCATACAAGCCGGGCGAGGCCATTCCGTACTTGAAGAGGGCGACGGCAGTCGCGCCAACTTCTTGGCGCGCCCATGCGCTTCTCGCCGAATCCTTCGAGTTGCAACATCAGAGTGCCGATGCGGTCAAGGAGGCCCGCCGGGCGATTGAATTGGGCCACGAACGAGCAACCGTCGTTCAGCCGATACTGGCACGCGCTCTTGCTGAGACGGGCGAGCGCGAGGAGGCTGTGCGAATCCTTGAGGCTTACGTGAAGGCACATCCCGCCGATGCGGAGGCGAGTAAGAATCTCGAGATACTGAAGAACCCGCAGATAAAGATTGTGGCCGATGGGGGGGCGGGTGATGCTGGTGAGATGGCGGCACTGACGAAGGAGGCCACGGCCCTGCCGGTGCCCTCGAACTGGTTGCCGCCGGATGTCGATGAGAGCGTGCCGCCCGTGGTCGCGGGCACCTCCTGTAACGTGAATGACGTGGTAAGTAAAGCCGGGAAGCGAATCATCGAACTGGTAAGTGACGTTGACCGTTTCGCCGCAACGGAAACTCTGACGCATGAATCCATCGACAAGTATGGGATGCCTTCAGCTCCCGAGAAACGTAAGTTCAACTACGTTGCCTCCATCCAGGAAGTGCAGCACGGCTTTCTCAACGTGGAAGAATATCGGAGCACTGGAAACGGCGGGCCCGCGGAATTTCCCGGCGGGGTGGCCACTAACGGTTTGCCGGCACTCGTGCTGATCTTCCATCCTTACAACGCAGTGGACTTCACGATGACCTGCGAAGGATTGGCGCGCTTGAGCAGCGGGCTCGCGTGGCAAGTCCACTTTCGCCAGAGACCCGACAAGCCGAATGTGATTAAACGCTACAGAATTGGCGCGGACGGGCCGTCATATCCAGTGGCACTGAAGGGGCGTGCGTGGATTTCTTCAGACACCTACCAGATCGTCCGATTGGAAACAGACCTTGTTGCACCGATCAAAGAGATTCGACTGGCTGCGGACAGGGCTGACATCGAATATGGGCCCGTGAAATTCGCCAAAGGCGACGTGACCATGTGGCTGCCACAGAGGGCGGATGTCTATTACGACTGGAAAGGGCGGCGCATTCATCGGCGGCACAGTTTCAGCGATTACATGCTTTTTGCCGTTGACGACAAGCAGAAGATCTCCACGCCGAAAGTCGATGATGCTCCTGCAGCTGGCGCGCCCGGCGGACCGAGCGATACGCCCAAACAAAAACCTTAGCAAAGCAATCCTCTTTCAAATGGACATCGTGGCCCAAGCTAGTTCGGCGCAGCATTAGACACCCCACGCTCATTTCAGTGCGGAGTGCGTCTGGCGGCGGAGGAATTGGCCGGCGCCGGGGCGGCCTACGAATTTGCCTCCTTCGATCACGGCGCGGCCGCGTGAGAAAACTGTCTTCGGCGCTCCCTTGATTTGAATGCCCTCGAACATCGAATAATCGACGCGCATGTGGTGGGTCTTTGCGCTGATTACTTGTTCCTCGTTGGCATCAAACAGCACGATGTCGGCGTCCGAACCAATCGCGATGGTTCCTTTGCGAGGATAGAGACCAAAGAGTTTTGCGGGTGCCGTCGAGACAAGTTCGACGAAGCGGTTTGCGGAGAAACGTTTTCCGTGGACGCCGCCCGTGTAGATGAGGCTGAGACGATGCTCGATTCCCGGACCGCCATTTGGGATTTTTGTGAAGTCGTCTTTGCCTAATTCCTTTTGTTCCTTGAAGCAGAAAGGGCAGTGGTCGGTCGAAACCACTTGCAGCGTGTCTTTCGCGAGGCCCTGCCAGAGTTTTTCCTGATGCCATTTTTCGCGCAGCGGCGGCGTGAAGACATACTTGGCGCCCTCGAAGCCGGGAGCGTCCATGTTTTCCAGCGAAAGATAGAGGTATTGCGGGCAAGTCTCGGCATAGGCGGGCAGACCGCGGTCTCGCGCTTCGCGGACTTTTTCGAGCGCCTCGTTGCAAGAAAGATGGACGATGTAGACTGGCGCGCCAGCCATTTCGGCAAGAGCAATTGCCCGCGAAGTGGCCTCCGCTTCGGCAGTGGTCGGGCGAGTCAGAGCATGATATTTGGGGGCGCGCTTGCCTTCCGCCAGCGCTTGCTGAACGATGACGTCGATCGCACCGCCATTTTCGGCATGCATGCAAATGAGGCCGTTGTGTTTGGCGGCCTGGCGCATGGCGCGAAAGATCGTGGCGTCGTCCAGCATGAAAACGCCGGGATAGGCCATGAACAGCTTGAAGCTGGTGACGCCTTCGCGGACCAGTTCGCCCATTTCCTCGAGCTGCGCGGCGCCGAGGTCGGTGATGATGCAGTGGAAGGCGTAGTCGGTGACGGCCTTGTCGTGCGCCTTTTTCATCCAGGTATCGAACGCCTGGCGCAGCGTTTGGCCTTTGTACTGGATGGCGAAATCGATCAGCGTGGTGGTGCCGCCGAAAGCCGCAGCCGTTGTGCCAGTCAGGAAATCGTCCGCGCTGGTCGTACCCCCGAACGGCATGTCGAGGTGGGTGTGGACATCGATGCCGCCGGGGATGACAAGCAGGCCGGCGGCTTCGATGACGCGTCCGGCATTCTCGATGGGAAGAGCGGCAGCGATGGCCGAAATCTTGTCGCCAACAATGCCGATGTCGGCGACGAAGGTGTCCGTCGCGGTGACAACCGTGCCGCTGCGGATGACGGTATCAAAGCGCACGGGCGGACCTCATCCTGCGCAAGGCGGCCTCTATTGTCAATCGAATAACATCAGGCTGGAAATTGGTTAACAATAATCGCCCCTCCCCCCTGGGTTTTTTGTAAACGCTCATTCTAAAGGATTTTAAGTTGAGTGGAATGAACACTTTTGGATGTGCGGATTCTAAAGGACTTGGAAAATGGCTGGAATTACAAAGTAGTGACGGGGGAGGCCGGAAAGCCGCCGAACGATCTAGAGAGGACGGTCGGCAAGCGGTCATAGCATCGGGGCGCCTAGAAGCAGCGTCCTGCAAAGCTGAAAACCATTATATCCTACCAGCGTAATTTGTCAAGTAATAAATGGTAAGCGGTTTGTTTTCCGCGAGATAGAGGTTTGGCACTTGCCTCAACGCGATGCCGATGCCGCATAATGAGGCAAAACGTCGCGGGAATAGATATCGAGGGTATTTTCTTCCTCGCCGCACATCAGATAAATGTTGAATTGGGTGACCCCGACGGAGCGAAGCGTGTCGAGCTTCTTGCGATGGGCTTCGACCGGGCCGATGATGCAGAAGCGGTCGATCACCTCGTCCGAGACAAAGTCAGCGTTGTCGCTGCCGACCTCGCAGTGGTGGTGATAATCGTAGCCGGCGCGATTTTTGACGAACGACGTCAAGGCGGGCGGCAATTCTTCGGGCTTGTATTTCGAGATCAGGTCTACGACGTGATTGGAGACGAGGGCGGGAAACCAACGGACACGGTCACGCGCCGTCTTCAAATCTTCCGAGGGCCAAACAGGCGCGGCGGACATGACCTGGAATTTGCTGAAGTCGCGGCCGGCTTCTTTGGCGCCCTCGCGCACGAAGCCAAGGCACCAATCAATCAGATCGGGATCGGCAAATTGAAGGATCACGCCGTCGCCGATTCGGCCAGCCGTGCGCAAGGCTTTCGGCCCGTAACCTGCAACCCAGACAGGCGGCGTTTCGCCGCTGGCCCACGGGAAGCTTGTGGCCACTCCATCGAGGTCTACCGTTTTTCCGGCGTTTAGGTCGCGGAACACGCGGACGAAGGATTCCAGGTTCTCGAGCGTGGTGGGCTTTTTGCCGAGGACGCGGCGCGAGCTGTCACCGCGGCCAATGCCGAGCTGCATGCGTCCGCGGGAAGCGAGGTTCAGCGTAGCGAATAGGCTGGCCGAAACAGTCACATCGCGAACGGCGGGATTCGTGACGCAGGTGCCGAGCCGCATGGTTTGCGTGCTCGCGGCCATGAGCGTCAGGAGCGGAAAAGGCTCTTTCCAAATTACGTGCGAGTCAAAAATCCAGCCGTAGGAAAATCCGGCCGCTTCGGCTCGCTGGGTCAAACTCACGATGCGGTCGATGGAAATGTCAGGTTTTATGGTAATGCCGAAGTCCATGGGAGCCTCACTAATGATGAGAGTCGAGAGTCGAAGGGAAAAGAAAGAAAAATATTTTACACAGAGGACGCAGAGACGCAGAGAGCACAGAGAAGAAAAAGCAGATTCCTCGCTTCGCTCGGAATGACAGTTTTCTCATTTTGTCCCCTCAATCCCCGGCCTGGCGAATTGGAGCTTGCTTGGGCATGAGCGCTAGATAGGCAAAGAAGCTTACGGCGAAGCCGACGAACCATGCGTAATTGTAAAGCACGCGAAGCGGGGGAACGAAGAGGCCGATGAAGGCGACTCCGGCGCCGGCTGCGAGGGAGACGATGGCTTGCCAATGAATGCCGCGCGAGTATTCGTATTGGCCGCCGCGCTGATAGAGATCCTGCGCCGAAAGATTTTTATGGCGAATCACAAAATAGTCGCAGATCAGGACGCCGGCGATGGGGCCGAGGAATCCGGAATAGCCGACCAGCCAGCCGAAAATGTAGCTGCCATAACTCGACATCAGCTTCCACGGTTGCATGACGATGCCCATGACGCAAGTGATCAGGCCGCCGGTGCGAAAGCTGATGCGGCGGGGAGAAAGATTCGAGAAATCGTTGGCAGGCGAGACGACATTGGCGGCGACATTGACATTTAACGTAGCCATAAGCAGGGCGAGCATGGCGATCACGATGGCTACCGGATTGCCGAGACGGGAGAGCACAGCGACGGGATCCCACAAGGCTTCGCCAAAAATAATGAGCGTCGCGGAAGTCACCGCAATGCCGATGAACGAATAAAAAGTCATGGTGGCGGGAAGGCCAAGCGCCTGGCCGAGCATTTGATCTTTTTGGCTGCGGGCGTAACGCGTGAAATCGGGGATGTTCAGAGAAACCGTAGCCCAGAAGCCTACGACACCGGTGAGGGAGGGAATAAAGAAACGAAAAAACTCGGGGAAGGTGTGGAATTTTGAGGGCGTGGCGAGCATTGGGCCGAAACCGCCTGCTTTTCCGCGCGCCCAAAGAAGAAGCGCAAGTCCGATGAGCAATAAGAACGGCGCGGAGACGCCTTGCAAAAAGCGGATGGTTTCAATGCCGCGCAGAATCACCAGAACATTCAGGAGCCAGAAAAAACCGAAGCAAATCGCCGGGCCGTATTGAAAATGCTGCCAACCCGGAGCGAGCGCAATCAGCATGGCGTTGATCGCTTCGCCGCCGATCCATGTTTGAATGCCGAACCAGCCGCACGCCACGAGGGCACGCAGAATCGCCGGAACGTTGGCGCCCAAGACGCCAAACGACGCGCGGGCGAAAACGGGGAAGGGAATTCCATAGCGTGCGCCCGCGTGGGCGTTGAGGAGCATCGGAATAAGAACAAGAACGTTGCCGAGGAAAACGGTGAAGAGCGCTTGCTTCCAACTCATTCCGCCAGCGATCATTCCGCTGGCGAGCAAATACGTGGGAATGTTTACGCTCATGGAGATCCACAGAGCGGCGTAGGCGTACGTGCCCCAGGTGCGGCGCTCCGGGGCGACGGGCGCGAGATCCTTGTTATAAAGCGAGCTGCTGCGAATCGTTTCTGCGGCGAGAGAGCCGGCTAGCGCGTCACTCATCGGGAGTGTCCATTCGGATCAGCATAGATAGGATTGGGGCATGCGAGATTTCGCGCGGGCGAAAAGTTTTCAATCTGCCGCTTCGGAACTCTCTGCAGCGTGCGTGCGTGTGATTTCGCCGTAAGATTCGGGCCGGCGGTCGCGATAGAACTGCCAGGTGTCGCGCACTTTTTGAATTTCGTCGAGATCCAGTTCGGCGACGAGCAGTTCGTCCTTGTCGCGGCTGGCCTGGGCGACAATTTTTCCGCGGGGATTGCAGAAATAGCTCTTGCCGTAAAATTCGCCGATTTTCCAGGGAGATTCCGTGCCCACGCGATTGATGGCGGCGACGAAATATTGGTTGGCGACGGCATGGGCGGGCTGTTCGAGCTCCCAAAGATATTCGGAAAGGCCGGCAACGGTGGCGGAAGGGTTATAGACGATTTCAGCGCCGTTCAATCCGAGACAGCGCGCGCCTTCCGGGAAATGCCGGTCGTAACAGATATATACGCCGATGCGCGCGTGGCGCGTCTGGAAAACGGGGTAGCCGGCGTTGCCGGGCGTGAAATAAAATTTTTCCCAAAAACCAGGATGGCAGTGCGGGATATGGTGCTTACGGTATTTCCCGAGGTAGCGGCCGTCGGCGTCGATCACGGCGGCGGTGTTGTAGTAAAGGCCGGTCATCTCGACTTCGTAAATGGGTACGACCAGCACCATCTGATGCTTCTTCGCGAGTTTTTGCATGTGGGCCACGGTCGGGCCGTTGGGAACGCGCTCGGTCAGTTCGTACCAGCGGGTCTGCTGCTCGGCGCAAAAATAGGGGCCGTAAAAAAGCTCTTGCAGGCCGAGGATTTGCACTTTTTTCTTTGCGGCGGCGGCAATCAGCTTCTCGTGCTTGGACATCATTTTTTCTTTGATTTGCGCGAGAGAAAATTTCTCCGGCGACCACTCACAACTGGCTTGAATCAGGCCGCAGCGCACGACTCGGGGCATGGCTTACCTCCCACAAACTTCTTCACAAAACACTGGCGAAAGTTTACCTTTTGCCCGTGCGCCCCACAAGGATGAGCAAGATCCCGATGCTTTCCAGCAAAATTTCGAGAAGGTCGCATTGAGTTTTTGCGCGATTGGGTTCATAGTTCTGCGCGGGAATTGGTCGAGGATAACTGGTTTCGTTCGACGTGTTTTTCCTCTGCCGCAGCTGCTAAAAATCCGCAGAAGAGGTGTCTTGTGATCCGCATCGATCGTCTTGCCATGATTGTGCTTGCTGCGCTGTCGATTTTGCCGTGCGCAACGGTCTCGAAAGCACAGCAGTATCCCGAGAGCACGTTCCAGGAGATGCGCTGGAGAATGATCGGGCCTACACGTGGCGGCAGAACTCGCGCGTCGTGCGGCGTGCCGAGCCAGCCGAACGTTTTTTATGTTGGCGCGGTGAATGGCGGCGTTTGGAAGACAGATGATTATGCGCGGACCTGGACGCCGATTTTTGACAATCAGCCGACGCAATCCACGGGCGCAATTGCCGTCGCGCTTTCCGATCCGAACGTCGTCTATGTTTCGAGCGGCGAAGGATTGGCGCGTCCCGATCTCGCCGTGGGCGACGGCATCTACAAATCAACGGATGCGGGGAAAACGTGGACGCATCTCGCGGCCCTGCGCGACAGCCAGGGGATTCCTGCTCTCGCGGTCGATCCGCACGATGCGAACCGCGTCTTCGCCGCGGTGCTGGGACATCCGTACGGACCCAACGAGGAGCGTGGGATTTATTTGTCCACGGATGGCGGACAAAATTGGGAGAAGGTGCTTTCGAAAGGCGAGAATGTTGGCGGCTCGGATGTGGAGATTGATCCTTCAAATCCGCAGATCGTTTATGCAGCGATGTGGGAATTGCGGCTTGGGCCGTGGGAAGACGGGAATGAATACCAGGGAACGGGCGGCGGACTTTTCAAATCGACCGATGGCGGCAAGACCTGGAATCCGTTGACGAACGGACTGCCTAAGGGCGTGATTCAAGTCAATCTTACGATTGCGCCCAGCCAGACAAGCAGGCTCTTTGCAAGCGTTGCGAGCGCGCGTGGAGAAACTGGAACGGGCTCCGTCGTTGGGATCTATCGCTCTGATGATGGCGGCGAAAATTGGGAGCAGATCACGAAGGATCCGCGGCCTGCGGGGCGCATCGGGGGCGGCGATTTGCCAATGCCGAAAGTCGATCCGAAAAATCCGGACGTCGTATACAGCACGAGCACGGTGACGATGAAATCGACGGACGGCGGAAAAACGTGGATGAGTTTTCGCGGCGCACCGGGTGGAGACGATTACCAGAATATGTGGATCAATCCGATTGATCCGAACATCATGCTGCTGGTCGGCGATCAAGGCGCGCTGGTGACGGTCAACGGCGGAAAAACTTGGAGCACGTGGTACAACCAGCCGGACGCGCAGCTGTATCACGTGGCGACAAGCAATTCGTTTCCGTATCTCGTTTGCGGCGGGCAGCAGGAGAGCGGTTCCGTGTGCGTTTCGAGCCGCGGCAACGACGGCGAAATTACGTTTCGCGACTGGCATCCCGTTGGCGTGATCGAATACGGCTACGCCGCGCCAGACCCGCTGAATCCGGACATTGTTTACGGAGCGGGGCGGCGCGAAGTTTCGAAATATTGGATTAAGACGGGGCAGGTGCAGGATGTGACGCCGGTTGCAGCGGCCGATCCTAAATATCGCGCGGATCGCACGCAGCCGATTATTTTTTCGCCTGTCGACCCGCGCATTCTTTACACGACTATGAATTTTCTGTTCAAAACCACCGATGGCGGGCATACGTGGCAAACCATCAGTCCCGATCTCGCTCGCGAGCACAATGACATTCCGGCGAGTCTGGGAAACACCGCCGCGAAGGATCCGCACGCGGAAAAATTGCGCGGTGTCATTTATTCGCTGGCGCCGTCGTTCAAGTCTCTGAATACCATTTGGGCTGGGACCGACGACGGATTGATATGGAACACGCGCGACGGCGGAGCGCATTGGAAGAATATTACGCCGCCAGAATTGACGTCGTGGAGCAAAGTGACTCAGATTGCCGCATCGCATTTTGATGACGAGACGGCGTACGCTTCGGTGAGCCGCTCGCGGATTGATGACCAGCGGCCGTACATTTATCGCACGCACGATGGCGGAAAGACGTGGACTTCCATCATCAGCGGGCTGCCGGAGAATTCGGCGGTCGATACCGTGCGCGAAGATCCGGTGCGCAAGGGATTGTTATTCGCCGGGACGGAGACGAGCGTGTGGGTGTCGTTCGACGACGGGGACCACTGGCAGAGCCTCGAGCTGAACCTGCCGCACTCCTCGATGCGCGATCTCTGGATTCACGATGACGACTTGATCGTGGCCACGCACGGGCGTTCGTTCTGGGTTTTGGACGATATTACACCGCTGCGGCAAATTTCTGCCGCGATGGAGAAGGCCGACGCATTTCTTTTTAAGCCGGCGCCAGCCTACCGCGTAATGCGCGACACGAACACCGATACGCCCATTCCGCCTGACGAACCGAAAGCAAAGAATCCTCCTGATGGCGCGATTGTGGATTATTACCTCGCGCAGCCGGCGGAAGGTGCCGTCACGGTCGAGATCCTCGACGCGCAATCCAAAGTTGTGCGTCGCTATGCGAGCACCGACAAGCCGGAGTTGACCGAGGAAGAGCTCGCCACGCAGTTAATTCCGCCGTACTGGGTGCGCATGCCGAAAATTCTTTCGACAGCGGCGGGCATGCATCGGTGGGTGTGGGACCTTCACTACACGACGCCGGAGTCAACTCGCTTTGGGTACCCGATCGCGGCAGTGCCCGGGGACACGCCGCGACTGCCGCAAGGACCGAGCCCGCTGCCGGGGCAGTACACCGTTCGTCTTACCGTGAATGGGCATACCTACAATGAACCGCTCACTGTAAAAATGGATCCGCGCGTGAAAACGACTCACGAAGGCCTGGTCGAAATGTTCCAGCTGCAAAGCCGGCTGGCCTCGCTGATGAGCGAAAGTACGGAGGACGTGACGCAGGCGCAGTCCGCTCACGAACAGTCGGAAAAACTCGCGCCGCAAGCGAGTGGCACGCTGGCCGAGGCAATTTCCGCATTCGATAAAAAAGTGTCGGCACTTCTCGGAGGCGGGGGCGGATTCTTTGCGCCTTCTTCGCCCAAGCCGACGCTTAGCCGTGCGAACGGCGAAGCATCCGCGCTTTATGGCGAAGTCGGACGAGCCGATGCCGCGCCCACTGCTGCGCAAATGAGCGCGGCGGCAGAAACCGAGAAAACTTTCGCGCTCGTTTCAAAACAGTGGAAGGAACTAAAAACAGTAGATCTTTCGGCGCTGAACAAACAGCTTCATGAAGCAAGTCTTCCGGAAATTCATCTGATATCGAAGTCGGCCGCGCAAGACGATTCAGGGGATGACATCGATTGAAATTGTAAGCGCAAGGTGCAGCGCTAGCACCGGCTCTCCTTATCCACAACTGAGGCGACGTTATCTAGAGGACGTTCCACCGCCGTTTTGAACGGTTAATCATCAGGGAGGCGCCCGGGGCGATATGATGGCGACTATGCATTTGCGAAATTGCGTCACGACCGCATCTCTCGTGTGCTTGGTTATAACTCTAGAGGGCTGTGCGTATCGGCTTCCTCCCATCACTCCGCCATCCCAAGAACTGATTCGCATCGTTGCAGGCGCACCAGAGCAATACACCGTGCAGCTAAACACAGGAACCGTTAGGGAGTATGAGGTGGCACACGATGGCCGCATCAAGGTCGGGATTCCGGCCTATCGTCTTAGTTGCGGAGTTTACCTGTTCGATGCAATCAAAGTTGGGGGGTACGCTGACCCGCTCAGCAGTTGGATTGTATCGGTCACCCACAATGGGAAGACTGTCCACAGGCAATCATTGCGGGCGATGCAGAAATCTGCGACGGATGAGGCCGGATACCACATTCTGAGAGTTGCGCACTAGATGGAAAAGCATTCGACTTAATTTTTCAACGAGCCCAAGAGAAGTGGCGCGCCCGGTGAGGTTCGAACTCACGACCTACAGCTTCGGAGGCTGTCGCTCTATCCATCTGAGCTACGGGCGCCCTGTTAGCGTTTCAAAAAAGAAGAGATCAGAAACGCCTGCACGCAAGAACTGCTAACTATTGTGTAATTCTAACGCGTGCGCGCTCTCCGCGCCACAGCGCATTCCGCCGTCTCTTTCACTCGATCGCCGGCGTTGCCTTCAGCCCTTTGCGCGCATCTTGATGTCGTGCGCCAGTCTTTCGACTTCCTCCGCTTTTTTTACCAGATCTAGCGACAGGACTTTTGAAGAGTCCGTTTTCTCCACTTGCGCCTTCAAATCGGCCACGAGCTCATACAACTTCTCAATGTTCTTTTTGATGTCCTTCTCATTTGCGTCGAGCATGATTTTGGTCGGGGATTTGGCCCCAGGAGGTGTCGCCTCATCCGCATTCTGCTCCGAGGGGTCCGTGGGCGCCTGAGGACGCCCCTGCGGCCGAGCCTGCGCGTCAAGAGTGCCCGTGCGCGCCACAGCCAGCGTCCCTGCGCCAGCCAGAAGTGCCAAGAACTTGCGTCTGGTATCTGACATAGCTACCTCTCCCAGATTCCGCCTGATGATGATGGACCCCTCTTCCGACGGGCATCCTCGCTCGTCCAATGTTATACTCAACTTCCCGAAAAAACGATGACCAGTCTCCCTATTCACTGGCCCGAATTTACGCTTTCCAGCCTGCTCGACCTCATCGCCATATTTGTCATCGCGCTGCTCTTCAACCGCTTTCTCCGCGTGATGACCAATTTGATGGTTAAGCCTGCCGCCACCCAGGGGCGCACAGCACAGACGCGCGAGTTGCAAACTCGCACCCTCGCCGCCGTGCTCTACAACACCGGCAGTAAAGTCGTCTGGTTTGTTGCGCTACTGACCGCGTTGGACAAAGTCGGAATCAATCCAGTCCCCGCCCTAACCCTCGCAGGACTCGCCAGCGTCGCCATCGGTTTCGGCGCGCAAAATCTCGTTCGCGATGTAATCAGCGGCATCTATATCGTTGTCGAAGACCAGTATGCGATCGGCGATACGATTCAGGTGGGAGACACGACCGGCCGCGTCGAACATCTGACGCTTCGCCGCACCGTAGTCCGCGACGCCCGCGGCGCCCTCGTTACCATAGCCAACGGCGAAGTACGCACGGTGAGCAACCTCAGCCGCGATTGGTCTCAGGCTTTTGTGGACATCTCCATCGCGCCGGAAATCTCTCTCGAAAAGATCATGCAGGCTCTGGAATCCGCCGCCGCGGAGATGCGCAGCGACCCATCTTGGTCCCAGGCGCTCGTCGATGGACCGCGAATTCTGGGAGTTCAAGGATTTGACCGATCCGCTTCCACGGTCCGGTTACAAGTCCGCACCGCGCCCACCCGGCAGGACGAAGTCTCGCGCGAACTTCGCCGCCGCATCCAAATCGAATTCCAGCGGCAAGGCATCCCTCTCTCCAGCGTGCAACGTGTGGAGCTGGCGGGCGCCTCCCTCCCTCCGCAACAGGCCGCGAAGCCAGCCCCCGGAAATTAAAGCAAGGAGAACCCACAATGAGCCAAATCACGTATGACGAAGTAAACCTCATGCTCAGGCTATATGACATGCGGCGCGAACCGCGTCTGCGGGAAGCGCGTGCCTGGTTCCTCGAACACTTCCATCCCATGTCTCCCGAGGATATGGTGCAAAAATATCCCCAGGGAGGCGAAGAGGACACCTTTATTCGCATGGTGATCAGCTACTGGGAAATGGTCGCCAGCATCGTCAACCGCGGATTAATCAACGACGAGCTCTTTTTCGAGAGTAACGGGGAGATCTGGGTGGTGTGGGACCGCATGCATAGCATCGTTCCCGTTTGGCGAGCCGCATTCAAGAATCCTCAGATGTTCATGAACATAGAGGCCACTTGCACACGGCTTGAAGCCTGGCGGGAAAAGAAAGCGCCGGGTTCCAGCGCGGCCATGCGCCAAATGATGAGCCAAGCCAAGCCAAAATCCAGCGGAGTGTAGTTATGCGAACGCCCTCTCGGAGTCTCCCCCCGCCTTTGCTCAGTGCATTTTCCGGGCGGACTCCGGCAACACTTCCGGCAGCGCTTCGGCCAGCACCTCGCTTTTTGGCCGCGGCCTCGCTATGCGCAGGCAATCGCGGCCGGCGGCCTTTGCCTCGTAGAGTGATGCATCCACCTCATGGAGTAGTTCATCCATCGGTGTCGCTCCCCAGTCCGAACTCAATAGCACTCCAAAACTCATGGTGAGAGAGAGCGGCCCCTTCGCCGTCTGCACCGGACGATTCGAGATGGCTCTTCGAATTTCTTCCGCCCGGCCAGGCGCATAGTTCGGGTCGCAGTTATTCAACACGATCAGAAATTCCTCCCCTCCATAACGTCCCACGAAGTCATAGGATCGCACGCTATCCAGAAGCCGATTGGCTATTTCCGTCAAGGATTCGTCGCCCACGATATGCCCGTAGGTGTCGTTCACACGTTTGAAGTGATCGATGTCGCCCAAAAGGAGAGCTGTGGATTTCTTCTCGCGCCGCGACCGGAGCAGTTCCCGGCCGAGCAAATCCATGACCGCCCCGCGGTTCAGTAATGAGGTTAACGGGTCATGCGTCGCCCTGAAACGCATGTTTTCGCGGGCTTCCACAAGACGATCTTCCAACAGCAGAATCCGCTCTCCCACTCGTAGCCGTGCGCGGAGTTCCTCGGCGTTGAAGGGCTTTGTCAGGTAGTCATCCGCTCCTGATTCGAGGCCAAGCACGGTCTCTTCCTTCGATCCCTTCGACGTGAGAAGCACCATGTAGACGTATGCATGCTCCGAACGCGTGCGCACCGCCCGGCACACTCCCGGCCCGTCCAACTCCGGCATCACCCAATCCAGCAAGGCCAGCCGTGGCGCATTCTTCTTGCAAAGTTGCTCGAGGGCCTGCTTGCCGTTTTCCACTGCAGTAACTTCGTACCCGCAGCGCTCCAGCGTTTTTTCCAGCAAACGACGCGAGAGCGCATCATCGTCAGCGATCAGAATCTTCAACGAGGCACCTCCGTCATATAGGCTTCCAGTTCCGGCATGAGTCTGGCGGCTTCGCTTCGCAAGGCGTCGAACGCTTCTCTTAGCGATTCTTTGTCGGCCGATGCGGTGGCCATCTTTTCAATTTTCGCCGCCGCCGCCGCCGCGCGTATCACGCCAAGACTTGCAAGCATTCCTTTGAGCGTATGGCTCAGTACAGCCGAATTTTTCAAGTCCCCGGCCGACACGGCTGTTTCCAGAGACTGAAGCGTTCGCGGAAAGTCCTCTTTAAAAATTGTGAGCAGCTCTCTGACCAGTTCCTGGTCGTTGTCTACTCTTTCGAGCAGCTCCCCTAGATTCCAGACTGGATCCGAAACACACTCCTCATTTTTCTTCATCATTTCGCCCATATCTTCGATCCTTTTCTTGGTAATTCCCGCAATTTCAGTGCGAAAAAGGAAAGCTAGCTTTTCGCCGCCTCCGCCTTGGTGACCACGTGCCTGGCGAGAACCAGCATGTTCGAGCTGATGCGAATGCGCGCGTCGTTCGCCGCCCCCAAGTTCACCTCAAACTGCAGCTTGTCTTCGGTCATGAGGAAATCGATCGTGCCGCCGCTTGCCAGGAAGTCCGGACTCTCGCCGACCGTCAGCACGCTCGCCCCTTGAATGACCTTGAAAATCGTTCTGTAGTTCTTGTTTTCAGAGCGGCTTATAAACAGCACGTGGCAGGCGCGCAGGTTCTGTTTTTTGCGCACCCATTGAATCTCGATTCGATGCCCGCGGATCGAAACGCCCCTCGTCATCTCCGCCAATGTCGTCCCAAACGGAAAGTCTCCGAAAACACAGAGAAGCAGCGGCGTTTGCTCCGAGGAGAACGCTTCCGGCGGCCAGTAGATAAAATTGGGAAAGGCAGCGAGGAAAGTGGCTTTTGCATGGTATTCATCTTTCTTCACATCCTGGGGGTTTAATGACGGCGCGAGCAGCGTGTACGCTGCCAACACCAGCGCCAGCCCACCCCGGGCCTGGCGTGCAAGGAAAAGCGGCGTCTGTGGGTCACGAAGCAGCAGTCTGCAAAGCGCGCAATCGCTTTCCTTTTTGCCGAGCAAACGCGCATAGCACCGGGCAGTCAGCTGGACGAATCCATTGGCAAGGTTGAAAGACACAAAGACTCCCAAGCTTCTGGGGCAAGAGTGAGGCCAGACACGCCTGCGTGAGTGGGGTTTAATCCATTGAAAATAAGTGTGTTACTTGCGAAGTCGGCGCGGGCGCGTAATTAGAAATTCCCAGGTCGGGACAAAGCCATTCAAGCAGTTCACTGTGGAACAGCCAGCTTCCTTCAGTTTTTGCTTCTAGAGTATTGAGTGGACTCTAGGCTTTCGCGGCTGGCAACCCATTCGGCACCATGGGGAGCCCTCGCAGGCGCGTCCCCGCGGCATCGAAGATGGCATTTCCAACCGCGGGCGCAACTCCCATGATCGGCGTTTCGCCAGCACCCGCCGACGGAATGTCTTTGCGATCCAGCAGCACTGCCTCGACCTCCGGAACGTCCCGGAACCGCGGCACGCGATAGGTCGCAAAATGAGGATTTGTGATGCGCCCATTCTCGAACGCGATCGCCTCGTAAAGCGCGCCGCCCAGTCCCTGAATATTTGCGCCAATCACCTGATTGCGCAGTCCATCGGGATTCACAATCGCGCCGCATTCGAATGCCGTGACCAATCGTACGACGCGTACCGCGCCGGACGCGCGATCGACCGCAACTTCCGCGCATGTTGCCACGTATCCGCCCTTTTCATGTCCGCCTGCAATGCCGAATCCTTGGCCCTCTTTCGTTTTCTTGCACGGCCAGCCAAAAGACTTCGCCGCCGCTTCGAGCACGGCCTTGAGCCTTGGATCAGAAAGGTTTTTCAATCGAAATTCGAGCGAATCGATTTGCGCCGCGCGAGCCAGATCATCCATGTGGCTCTCTCGCGCAAAAAAGTTTCCCGTCGCGGCCAGCCCGCGATAAGAACCGCTTCGCAAAGGGCATTTCGTTGGATGAAATTCGATGTGTTGGTTGGCAACGTCATAAGGCGTATCAATCGCTGACATTCCTGAATTGTAATTGTGAAATTCCCAAGCCGTCAGCTTACCGTCCGCCGCAATCCCGCTCTTGATCTCCATCACCCCCGCGGGACGAAAATATGCCCAAGTGAATTCTTCCTCGCGCGTCCACACGACTTTCACGGGCCGCCCCGCCGCGCGTGCCAGCCGCGCCGCTTCGAGCGCGGCGTCTCCGGTGTGTTTCCCGCCGTAACCCGAGCCCATATCGGGGATGATTACGCGCACATTGCTTCCTGGGATGTGGAAGGTGTCTGCCAGTTCATCGCGAACGGCAAACGGTCGTTGCGAGCCCGTCCAGACTGTAAGCTTGCCGTCGTTCCATTCGGCCACCGCCGCCCGCGGCTCGAGCGGAGCATGCGCAATAAACTCGACAGTATAAGTCGCGTCCAAACGGTGAGCCGCCGCGGCCAGGCCCTCCTCCATCGAACCTTTTGTGAGACGCGAGCGTTCGTCGCCGCCCGGCTTCGCATTTTCCTTGAGATAAGAAAAAAGCTCTTTGCTCGACGGTTGCGGAATTTCCTTCCACTCCGCCCGAATGGCGCCCAGCGCTTTTTGCGCGTCTCGTTCATTGCTTGCAGCGGCGCCGATGAAGTCGCCGTCGTGCACGATCACAACTCCATTCATCGCTTGCGCCGCTTTCGCATCGTACGACGTCAGCGTCGCCCCAAACGAAGGCGGCCGGAGGACTTTGCCATAAATCATCCCTGGACGGCGCATGTCCGGAGGATACTGATGTTCGCCGGTGACGAATTTACGCCCGTCTACCTTCGGGATGGATTTCCCGGCAACCGTCCACTGCTCCGGCGGAGTCACGGGATCTTCTGCGGGTAGGTTTACTGCGAGCGTCTTGCCTTGGGCCAATTCCCCATACTTAAGCGAAAGTCCGCTGGCGGGGTTAGTGACTTTGCCCTCCGCGGCAATTAGCCCTTCGGGAGCTACATTCCATTCCTTGGCAGCCGCGCGGACGAGCAGATCGCGTGCCGTGAAAGCCACTCGGCGAAGCTGCGGCGCCATCGTCGGCATCGACCGGCTGCCGACCGTTCCAAAATCAAACGGCGTCAGCGCCGTGTCCGCCGTCACCATCGTTACGCCCTCAAATGGCACGTGCAATTCATCCGCAACTGTCTGTGCCAGGGATGTCCGGATGTTCTGCCCAATCTCAACCTTGCCCGTGAACGCCGTCACCTTCCCGTCTTCGCCGATGTGCAGCCACGCGGTGATTTCTTCCGGCAATTCTTCGCGGTGGAACCCACGTGTCGGAGCCGTCTCCTGCGCCGCGGGCGATCTTTTCGCCACCGCGAAAACAGCGATTCCCGCTCCGAGAAACTTGAAGAAATCGCGGCGCGCCAATTCGAAATGGTGCATCGGCCCCGCTCGAAATTCGTAGCGCTCCGGCTCCGGCACGAACGTTACGGATGGGCGGATCATCGCGCACGCTCCTGCATCGACTTGGCCGCTTGATGCACCGCCTCGAGAATCCGCGGATGCGTTCCGCACCGGCATAGATTGCCTTGTAAGAATTGAATAATTTCCGCCGAAGAAGGATTAGGATTTGTCGAGAGCAGGCCCAGGCTGCTCAAAATCATCCCCGAAGTGCAATACGCGCACTGAAACGCGCCCGCATCCAGAAATGCCTGCTGCACCGGATGCAAACGCCCATCCTTTTCAAGCCCTTCAATGGTTGTGATGGATCTCGATGCGGCCGCGCTTACCGGAATCTGGCAGGACCGTCGCGGCGCTCCGCCAAGCAAAACCGTGCATGCGCCGCATTGCCCTTCACCGCAGCCGTATTTGGTGCCGGTTAGTCCGAGTTCGTCGCGAAGTACGCTGAGCAAGGGCGTTTCCGGATCGGACTGCACCGGGTAACGCTTGCCATTAATTTCCAGCTCGATCGGCTTCGACATGATTGCCCCTCTCGCCTGCAAAATCGCGCCAGGCGCGTCGCCGTCCGCTTCATTTTACCACCGCGCGGTCTCGCTGGCGCATTTCCCGTTTGCCACCGCACGTGCCGCCGCGCTCACCCCTTTTCGTGCAGCAGCGATTCGCGCACCTTTGCTAGTTCCTTCTTCTTCCTTTCATCTACATCAGGGAAGGAAAGATCGAGCTCTTCCAGAGCGCTGATAATCGCCGAAGCTACGATCAGTTGCGTGTACCACTTATTGTCCGCCGGCACCACATACCACGGCGCATGTTTCGTCGCTGTGTTCTGAATCATCTCTTCGTACGCTTCCTGATAATCCTTCCAATACCCGCGCTCCTTGACATCCGCCATCGAAAATTTCCAATTCTTCTTCGAGTCCTCCAGCCGCTCCAGAAACCGCTTCTTTTGCTCCTTCATCGAAACATGCAAGAAGAACTTCCGGATCACCACGCCGTTCCGAGCCAAATAGTGCTCAAACGCGTTGATGTCCTCAAAGCGCTTTTCCCAGATGTGTTTCGAAATAAATCTGTCCGGCAGCTTCTCCGCGCGAAGCATCTCCGGGTGGACCCGCACGACCAACACTTCTTCAAAGTAGGAGCGGTTGAATATTCCAATTTTCCCGCGTTCCGGAACCCGGCTGTGCGCCCGCCACAAGTAATCGTGATCCAATTCCTCCGCGCTCGGAGTTTTAAAGGAATACACATCGCATCCCTGCGGATTCACGCCGGACATCACGTGTTTGATCACGCCGTCTTTGCCCGCCGCGTCCATCCCTTGAAAAATCAACAGCAGCGCCCAGCGGTCTTGCGCATAAAGCTTTTCCTGCAGATTGCTGAGCAAGCCGGCGCGGCTGGCAATAATTTCCTGGCTGCGCTTCTCGTCCTTCACTTCGCCCGTCTCGCTCGTGCCATGATCCTTCAACCGAAATTTCTCGCCCTTGGTGACGCGATAGGGCTCAGCCAGCCGCTGGCACAGCTTGATCTCTTTTCCGTATTTCATCCTGCCTCACCGCGCTTTCTAAGCCCGCGCCACCACCTCATAAGGCCGCATCATCTCATTATCTTCGTGCTCCAAAATGTGGCAGTGCCACACATACCGGCCCGCGTACCCCTCGAACTTTGCGATAATCCTCGTCACCATCCCCGGATCTGCCCGCACTGTATCCTTCCATCCCGCCTCCGCTGCGTCCGGAGCCTCCGCCGGCCCGGTGTATCGAATCTGCCCGCACGTCAAATAGCCGAACGTCTCAAACTTCCTCCGGTCCAAAATCTGAAATCTCACCAAATGTAGATGAATCGGATGCGAATCGTCCGTAGGGTTCACCAAACTCCAAATCTCCGTCGAATCCAGCGCCGGATTTTCCGTCACCGGTTCATGCCAGCTATGCCCATTCAAAAGCATTTTCACCGGGTTTTGCACTTTGTCGTCAATTTCATCTAGCGAAAGCAAACGCGTCTTTGCCGCCGCCGACTCTTGCAATTTCTCAATTGTGCGCAGTTTCGCCGGCAAAACGCTCTCGTCCGTCACGCCGCCGCTTGAAACCCGAAATTGCATCACGTGCACAAAATTATCGTTGAGAACGATCTCTTTTCCCGCGCTCTCCTTGAAATCAATAATCAGGTCGATCCGCTCTCCCGGCGCGATCACAATCTTCTGCACCGCCACCGGCGCCTCCAGCAGCCCTTGATCCGTCCCGATTTGATAAAACGTCTGCTTGTTCGAGAGCCCCAGCCGGTAAAATCTGCCATTCGCCGCATTCAACACCCGAAACCGGTATTTCCGCGGCTCCACTTCCAGAAACGGAAACAATTTCCCGTTCACTAAATTCGCATCGCCGAAAAATTCCGGAATCCAGGGCGAATCTGGCTTATCAGACACCGGATAATAAAGTTGGCTGTCTTTATCAAACATCCGGTCGCAAATCACTAGCGGAATCTCATATTTTCCGCTCGGCAGCCGCAGCGCGTCTTCCTCCTTATCGCGCAAAATGTACGCCCCCGCCAGCCCCGCAAAAATATTCAGCCGGTTAATCCCCATCGCGTGGTCGTGATACCACAGCATCGCCGCATCCTGCTGGTTCGGATAGTGATACACCGCCGATTTTCCCGGCACCATCCAATCCTCCGGATATCCGTCGCTTTCCGGCCGCGTCTTCGCCCCATGCAGATGCGACACAGCGCGAACCTCAGGCAGCGTCGCCTCCGCCCCGTGCAAACTGTGATCGATCGGCAAGAAATGTTCATGCGGCAATTCGTTCGCCCATTCCACCAAAATCCCTTCTCCACTCCGCGCCTCAATCACAGGCCCCGGAAACGTTCCGCCAAATCCCCACATCCGCGTCGGCTTCATGTCGCGATGCACTTTCGTTTCGAACGCCCGCATCGCCACGCGGTAGTAAGGAATTTTAACCGCGGCACTTTCCGGGCTAGCCCTCATCCCCATGCTCTGCGCCGTCCCCGGAATCGGCAACGCATCAACGAACGGCGTCATCGAGTTTGCTGCCAGGGCCGGCCTCGCCCTCACGCCCACCACTCCGTGCCCCGCTTGATGCGTAAGCACCGCCCCCGTCATCAACCCACTCTTCCGCAAGAATTCACGCCGTGTAATCGCCACGCCAGCTCCCCTGTAAATGACCAGCCATTCTATGCCAGCTCCAACAAAAAACAGCGGGCATGCGAATCTTTCTTCGCACGCCCGCTGCACAAGCAATCAGTTCGGATGGACCGGATTCCTCCAATCCCACCCGCTCTGCATTAATACTTGTAGCTCGGGCCCACAGGCTCGCCCGTGTTGGGGTTGAGTATCAGGATGCCGTCTTCGTCACGGCAACGGCTGAAGTCAAACATGTTCGTGATTGGTCCGGCAATCGCGTCGAACGAACCAGTAATCCGCTCGCCGCCCAGCCAGTTGTCCTCGATAAACCGTACGACCGAGCTCTGGTCCGTCGTGGTGTGGTCCACGAAATTTCTCTTGGCGTACGGCGAAATCACCATGAAAGGCTGCCGCGGACCGTACCCGCAACGCGCCTGCGCGTGGGCAGCGCTCACGCCCGGCAGAGCCAAGGCAGTTGCGCTTGCTACCGAGCCGCACATATATGCCCCTGCGGCGTTCTGATCAGAAGCCGTCGCCGAATGGTTCACGATCGGGCTCTGCACGTGGTCATACCACCCGTCGGAATCGTCATAAGCGATGATCACTGCTGTGCTCTGCCACTCCCGCGACTTCTCCAGGAAGTTGATCACCGTCACGATGAAGTTTTGCTCGTCGGTCGGGTCCGAATAACCCGCATGGCCATCTTGATAGCCAGGCGCCTTCAAGTAGCTGACCGCCGGAAAATTTCCCGCGCTCACCGCCGCGAAAAAGTCCGCCGTGTCGTACTGATGATTCGCCGGCCCATCGTGCCCGATTTCCGCGATCGAAGCCGGACGCGTGTGCAGCGGATTCGCCGTGCTGGCGTAATACTGGAACGGCTGATGATGCGGAATGTAATCCGCCTTCTTCGTCAACGTGATCGTGGAAGTTGTGGATCGGGCACACCCCGTCGTCCCGTTCGCATTCACCAGGCTGAGGTTGAACCCGCCGTTAAAGAACCCCCAGCTGATGCCCTTCTCGTTTAGAAGGTCGCCGATATTCTGCCCGCTCATGCTGAACGTCTCTCCGGTCGTCGTCGAACACACATCGCCTGCCGGATCTGCGTCGCCCGTATCCGAATACCCGCCATTCCCGTCCGCGGTGATCGCTCCACTTCCGTTGGTGTTGTTGATCACTCCGTTGGTTTGCCCCGAAACCACGTTGACCGCCCCGGGGGTCGAAGGTCCAAAATTCGTGTCAAACGAATTGTCGCTCATCGCAAAATGCTGCGCGTAGTTCCACAACGCTGTCACCGTGTTCCCGTCGTAATAGCCCATCACCAGCCCCTTCGTATCCGCGATCGGCGGAGTTCCGGGTGGCGGGCCGGTCGTGCCTGTAAACTCCGGAAACAAATCCATCAACCCGCCGTCGTAGGCTTCTTGTTCCGGCGTGTAATTGTGATCCTGATCGTTCGTCGCGGCCTGCGCCGGGCTCAATCGGAAGGGGTTCGTCGCCGCTGTTCCGTTCCCCGGGTTCAGGTTTGGGTTGTTCGTCAAGAGCGCGGGGCTGAACCCATTGACGCCAGGCGTGCCATCCGCTGCGTGAAACGAATTTTCGCCCGCAAGGTTCTTCGCATTCGGGTACGTCCCGAAATAGTGATCGAACGAAACGTTTTCCTGGAAGATGATGACCAGATGCTTGATGGGAGTTGCCGTATCGCCATTTCCCCAGTGCTGCGGGACGGCGCCAATCATCGCGGGATTCAGCAATACTCCCGCAAGTAGAATCGCGAAGCCTCTGCGCATATTCTTTGTGGATCCTCCATGAGTTTCTTGAGTAGTTGGCTAGACAGCAGTCAACAGAAGCGCACCGAGGCTAGCCGCGAATAGTTACGTTCATGTGAATGCGGCGTGCAGCGTCCGTAAAGTCTCTCCTCTCGGTACCAGTACATTAGGGGTCTCACTAATCTTTCCCACCAGAACGGATAGTACCCGCTCACGTTGACTTCCTCCGCTGCGGGAAACTATTATGCCTCGCCGTGTCCAATCCACGCCGCGCGCTTCGCTCTGCTCATCCCAGATTTCTCGCCTCTGGCACCAGCGCCCGCTTCGCACGCATCCCCACTCGCGAATCGCGCTCCGTCCTCTAAATGCCCGAATTAGCCCGCAAACTCCGCCTTCACGACTATTTCGCTCTCGCTTTCGGCACCATGATCGGCACTGGCTGGCTCGTCCTCATGGACGATTGGCTCGGCCGCGGTGGCCCCGCAGGTGCCGCGCTAGGTTTCGCCATCGGCGGAATCCTCCTACTCCCCGTCGGCTACGTCTACGGCCAATGGGTAAAACGCCTTCCCGACGCCGCCGGCGAAGCCGCCTACACGGCCCAAGTTTTCCCGCCCGTCGTCAGCTACTTCACCGGCTGGATGATGCTTCTCGCCTACTTCATCGTCGGCCCGTGGGAAGCCGTCGCCCTCGGTAAGATCGCTGCCTACATTTTCCCTTCGCTCGATTCCTTCGAACTCTATCGCGTCGCCGGCCAGCCCGTTTTTCTCCCGCGCCTCGTCCTCGGCATCGCTCTCACTCTTCTTCTCGGCTTCATCAACTATCGCGGAATCCGCCTAAGCGCCAATTTCCAGAAAGCCATGACCAGCATGGTCCTCCTAATCTTCCTAGCCCTCATAACAATAAGCGCCGTCCACGGCTCTCCCTCAAATTTTCATCCCGCCTTCCGGGCCGCTCCGTTCCTCTCGATTTTTCTAACCCTCCAAATCGTCCCCTATTTCATGACCGGCTTCGAATCCGTCCCCAAATACGCTGAAGAAGCGAACCCCGATTTCCGCCAATCCAGCTACATGCAAGCCATCGGCCTCGCCCTGGCGGTAGGCGCCATTTTCTACGCCGCGTGCATCCTAGCTGTCTCCTACATCGCTCCCTGGCAATCCCTCCTCGGCCAACATTTCTCCACCGCCGTCGCCTTCGAGCATGGCCTCGGCCACCACTGGATCGTCCAGCTCATCCTCGTCATGGCCCTCTTCGGCCTCTTCCAATGCTTCAACGGCAACTTCGCCGCCTCCACCCGCCTCCTCTTTGCCTACGCTCGCCGCGGCACCGTCTCTCCACTCTTCGCCACCATCCACCAAAAATTCTCCACCCCGTCCTCCGCCGTCATCGCCATCACCGTCGGCACCCTCCTCGGTCTCCTCCTCGGCGACTCCATCCTGGTCCCCATAACCGAAGTCGGCTCAATGGCTTCCGCCCTGGGCTGGCTAGCCACCTGCCTCTCCTTCTGGCTAGTCGAGCCGCGCCCCCGCATGCGCCTCATCACAACTATCGGCATCCTGGTCTCGGCGTTGCTCGTCTTGATGAAGCTAGTCCCCACCTTCCCCGGCCACTTCTCCCACGCCGAATGGCTAGCCTTCGCCGCCTGGTTCCTCCTCGGCGCCCTCCTCCACCGCCGCCCCACTACCGCCCCCCGCGTTTAGCTAATCGTCATTCCGAGCGAAGCAAGGAATCTGCTTTTTCTTCCCTGCGTCCTCCGCGACCTCTGTGCAAATTCCCCATTCCCCTTCCTCCCCACTTCAAATTTCATTTGATAGCCATGTACGCTCTGATACAATTATCCCATTCAGTACTGCGCCTCGCGGTGGCGAGGCGTTTTTGTTTTAGGCCCAATGAGTGGCACAGGCTTCAGCCTGTGCTCCGTGAGCCGCGGTTGTAGTGGCCGGTCTTTAGACCGGCATCTTCGCCGTCGGCATACTTCGCCTAGAAGCTATTGCATAACCCATTTTCGGCCCAATAGAATCAATAAGTTAGCTGGGTTATGCAACGGCTTCTAGGCTCATAACCTCAACATAATTGATGTTTACAGAAATTATCGCAACCGCAAGAATCTAAACCGCTTGCAAAATCCGTAAGTCCTTTATCAGCAACGTTTACAAAAAAAGGGAGGCCATCCGACTCCATCGAGATATGAAAAATCCGCCAAACGGAGCCAATCACGAAAGGGTTTTCCGACCGGCGGAGCGATCACAAATCACAAGTCGCCAGTAGCGAGGAGACAATCAAGCCAAACCACGCACCGCGCTGAGCCCGCTCCACATTCCGTCCGAGCCCATAGTGTCATGTATACTCTGCGATGCGCGCGGCACACACAATTTCATGATCCCTTTCCTCCATCTCGGCCCAGTCTCCATCCCCACATTCGGCCTGATGGTCGCCACCGCCATGCTCGTCTCGGCCTACGTGCTCCAAGCCGACTTCAACCGCCGCCGCTCGCAACTCAAAAGCATTTCCGCAAGAAACGAAAAAGACGAAGGTTTCCTCATCATCGGCATCGCCGGCCTTGCCGGCCTGGTTGGCGCAAGGCTCTACCACGTTCTCGAAAGTCCACGCGATTTTTTCGCGAACCCCTGGCCGCAACTCATCAGCCGCTACGGCTTCGCGTGGTTTGGCGGCTTCTTGGGCGGATTCATCGCTTTAGTGTTGTTGGCGCGCTGGGTAAGAATTCCCGTCCTCGAATTTCTGGACATCTGTTCGCCCGCCGCATGCGTCGGCTACGCCATCGGACGCATCGGCTGCCTGCTCTCCGGCGACGGCGACTACGGTATTCCGACCAAGCTCCCTTGGGGCATGAGCTTTCCCAACGGATTGGTCCCCACAACGGAAACCTGCGTGCAACATGGCTGGCCCGCGAATTGCCGCGTGCAGCCCACGCCGCTCTACGAATTTTTTATTTGGCTAGCCATCGCCGTATTCCTCTGGCACATGGGCACAAAAGCTCTCAAAGGCCCGAAAGCGAAAGGCGAAATTTTTTGCAATTACCTGATCCTCACCGGCATCGCCCGCTTCTTGGTGGAAATCATTCGCATCAATCCGCGTTCGTTTTTCGGCATGTCCAATGCCCAAGCCGCCAGTGTCGTTTCCATCCTCCTCGGCGCGGTGTTACTTTGGCGTCTTAAAAGCCGATTTCACGGCCTCAAAAAAGAGCACCGCATCGTAGAGCACATCGTCTCGAGCGGCGACGTCCTCCAGCCGGAATATCACCGTCCCACGCCGGAATGCCCGCATCCCGAGCGCTGGCACATGTACGATTCCATGAGCGCCGAAGTCGAAGTCCTCGATTTTTTGAAAACGATTGTCACCACTCTCAAGCCGGAACTCATCGTCGAGACCGGCACGTTCTCCGGCCTCAGCACGCTCCGTCTCGCGGAGGGCCTTAAAGCCAACGGCTTCGGCCGCGTCATCACCTGCGAATACGACGCCAAAGTCTTTGCCGCCGCGCAAAAACGTTTCGGCTCTTCCGGCCTCGCCGAATGGATCGACGCGCGCAATGAATCCAGCCTCGAGATGAAAGTCGATGGCCGCATCGATCTTCTTTTCTGCGATAGTGACGCGCCGCTCCGCGAGCAGGAAGTCCGCAAATTTCTACCGCAGATGAACCCCCACGGACTCATCCTGATGCACGACGCGAGTTCTCTAATGAAAACGGTTCGTGAAGCCGCGCTGAAACTCGAAGCCGAAGGCCTAATTTCAGTTCTTCTCCTGCCCACGCCCCGCGGCTTGGTGGTCGCGCAGAAACGCGAAGGCCGGGCGTAGTTCAGCAGCGATATGGAGTGCGGCAGCCCTGCTGCCGCTTTTCTTCGCAGCGTGCATGCCGCAATCGATAAGAAAAAGGGAGGCAGATCTCAGAGCATCTGGCGTAACACGTATTGCAGAATGCCGCCGTGATGGAAGTAGAGCACTTCTTCCGGCGTATCGACGCGCGCAATCGCAGTAAAAGTCTTCGTTGCCCCGCCGTTGGATTTAGCGTGGACAGTGATCGCCTTTTTCGGACAGAGCGAAGCAACGCCTTCGATTTCGAAGACCTCTTGCCCCGTCAATCCGATCGACTCGCGATTTTCACCGGCTTTGAATTCCAAAGGCAGCACGCCCATGCCAACGAGATTGCTGCGATGGATGCGCTCGTAACTTTCCGCCATCACCGCGCGCACGCCAAGCAGCCGCGTACCTTTCGCCGCCCAATCGCGCGACGATCCCGAACCATATTCTTTGCCCGCAATCACCACCAGCGGCACGCCTGCTTCGCGATACTTCACGGCGGCATCATAAATCGTCATCTTCTCGTTGCCCGGCAAAAAATGTGTCCAGCACCCTTCGGTTCCGGGGGCGAGCTGATTGCGCAGGCGGATATTCGCGAACGTGCCGCGCATCATTACTTCATGATTGCCGCGCCGCGCTCCGTAGGAATTGAATTCGTGCGGCTTTACGCCGTTGGCGATCAAATATTTTCCAGCAGGCGAATCGATGGCGATCGATCCCGCCGGAGAAATATGATCGGTGGTCACGCTATCGCCAAGCACAGCCAGCACGCGCGCACCGTGAATATCCGCGAGCGCCGGCGGCGTCTTCGGCATGTTCTCGAAATACGGTGGCTGTTTGATGTACGTCGACTTCGGATCCCACTGGTACAAATCGCCTTCGGGAACCGGCATCGATTTCCAGTGCGCGTCGCCATTGAATACGTCGCCGTATTCCTTGCTGTACATCTCGCTGGTCACGGATTCGCGCACCGTTTTTTCGATTTCCTGAGGCGAAGGCCAAATGTCCCGCAGATAGACCGGCTTTCCTGCAGAGTCCGAACCGAGTGATTCCGTCGTCAAATCAACGTCCATGCGTCCAGCGAGCGCGTAAGCCACGACCAGCGGCGGCGAAGCCAAATAATTCGCCCGCACCAATGGATGAATGCGGCCTTCAAAATTTCGATTGCCGCTGAGCACCGCGACGGCCATCAAATTGTTGTCTTTGATTGCCGCGCCAATCGCTTCCGGCAGCGGCCCGCTGTTTCCAATGCACGTCGTGCAGCCATATCCGACCAGATGAAATTTCAATTTTTCGAGATAGCTCATCAGCCCGGAAGCCGCGAGATAATCGCTGACCACCTTTGAGCCCGGCGCGAAACTTGTTTTGACCCACGGCTTCACTTGCAGTCCCCGTTCGACGGCTTTCTTCGCGAGCAGGCCCGCTCCCAGCATCAACGAAGGATTCGAAGTGTTCGTGCAGCTCGTGATCGCCGCAATCACCACCGCGCCGCTCGAAAGATCGAAGGAGTCGCCGTTATTCCGCACGGCGATATGCTTCTCGGGCGTGCCTTCCAGAACTTTTTGGAACGAACTTTTCGCATTGCGCAGCAAAACACGGTCTTGCGGCCGCTTCGGCCCAGCAACAGTCGGCTCGACACTTCCAAGATCCAATTCCAGCTTGTCGCTGAAAACCGGATCCCCTATGTCATCCGTGCGGAAGAGCATTTGCTCCTTGCAATAGGCTTCCACGAGCGCGATCTGCTCGAAGCTGCGCGCCGTGAACTGCAAATACGCCAGCGTTTCCGCATCGACCGGAAAAAAGCCCATCGTCGCGCCATATTCCGGCGCCATGTTGGCGATCGTCGCGCGATCCGGAATGCTCAAGCTGGAAAGGCCAGTGCCGCAGAACTCGACGAATTTGCCGACGACGCCTTTCTTCCGCAGCATCTCCGTCACGGTCAGCACTAGGTCCGTCGCGGTCGCACCCTCACGAAGTTTCCCGTGCAGGCGGAAGCCGACGACATCCGGAATCAGCATCGAAGACGGCTGGCCCAGCATCGCCGCTTCTGCCTCGATGCCCCCCACGCCCCATCCAAACACGCCAAGTGCATTCACCATGGTGGTGTGCGAATCCGTACCCACAACCGAATCGGGATACGCTTCGACACGGTTGCCGGAAGGCATGGCGCAAACCACTCGCGCGAGATATTCGAGATTCACTTGATGGCAGATGCCGGTATCCGGCGGCACGACTTTGAAATTCTGAAACGCCTTCTGTCCCCAGCGAAGAAACGCGTAACGCTCGATATTGCGCTGAAATTCCAGTTCGGCGTTCAAGTCAAACGAGTTCGCAGCGCCGAAACTGTCCACTTGCACGGAATGATCGATCACCAGCTCGGCCGGGAAGAGCGGATTGATCAGCCGCGGATTGCCGCCCATGCGTTTGATGGCTTCGCGCATGGTGGCCAAATCGACGACGGCGGGCACGCCGGTAAAATCCTGCAAAAGCACACGTGCAGGCATGAACGCGATTTCTTTTTCCGCCGCTCCGGGGGTCCAGTTCGCCAGCGCGCGAATATCATCGGGGCGCACAAAACGGCCGTCCTCGCAGCGCAAAAGATTTTCGAGAAGGATGCGCAAGGAAAAAGGGAGTTTCCCCAAATGGCAGGAAATCTTTTTTTCAAGAAATTCGAGCCGGTGGATGTCGAACGTTTGCGCTCCGACGTGCAGTTTGTCGCGCGTTCCGAAGGAATTTCCTGCGGCCATGGCCATTCTCGCGATCCCCTCCGTCAAGTTACCGAACTTCCATCATAACCGAAAACGATTCATTACGGCGGACAGCCAGTTATACTGGATACCGCGTGAATATCGTACTGATTTCGACTTACGAATTGGGCCGGCAGCCCTTCGGACTCGCGTCACCAGCGGCCTGGCTTCGCAAGCGCGGGCATAGCGTTGTAGCTCTCGATCTTTCTCGGCAGTCGCTCGATGAAGGCGCCGTTCGGGCTGCTGCGCTCATCGCTATTTATTTGCCGATGCACACGGCCACGCGGCTCGCCGCAAAGCTGATCCCGCAATTGGGCGAACTGAATCCCACCGCGCATTTCTGCTGCTATGGCTTATACGCGCCGATGAATGCGGAGTATCTGCGGACGCTCGGTGTCGCGACAATTCTCGGTGGAGAATTCGAGCGCGAGCTTGTGCAACTCGCGGAGCGATTGCAAGGCGGCGGTCACTCGACAGCTAAACAGGACGCGCAGCCCGGGCCAATCGTTTCGCTAGAACGCCTCGCTTTTGAAGTTCCCGATCGGTCGGGATTTCCGTCCATCGAGAAGTACGCGCATCTCGTGCTTCCCGGCGGCGGATTCCGCCTCGTGGGCTCGACAGAAGCGAGCCGCGGCTGCAAACATCTTTGCAGGCATTGCCCCATCGTGCCCGTTTATAAGGGAGTGTTTCGAATCGTCAGCCGTGACGTTGTAATGCAAGATATCCGGCAGCAAATAGCTGCTGACGCGCAACATATTTCCTTCGGCGATCCTGATTTTTTCAATGGCATTCGGCACGCCATGGATCTCGTCGAGGAATTTCACGGCGAATTTCCCGGCGTAACCTACGACGTCACGATCAAAATTGAGCATTTGAAAAAGTACGAAGCGCATTTGCCGAAGCTCAAAGAGACCGGCTGCCTATTCGTCATCAGCGCCGTGGAATATCTGGATGATGCTGTGCTCGGCGCTCTGGATAAAGGCCACACGCGCGAGGATTTTCTGCATGTCGTTCGCACTTTCCGCGAACTTGGCTTAACACTTCATCCCACGTTCGTGCCCTTCACCCAGTGGACGACGATGGAGAGTTATCTCGATTTGTTGCGCGTGATTCACGCCGAAACATTGATCGAAAACGTGGCCCCGATCCAGCTCGGCATTCGCCTGCTGATCCCTGAAGGTTCGCGTTTGCTGGATTTGGAAGACGTGCGGCGCAATGTCGGGTCATTTGATCCGCAATCGCTTTTTTATCCATGGAAACATGCTGATCCGCGTGTCGATGCGCTCAGCGAAACGGTACAAGCCATTGCTGCGGAAGGCGATCGCAGAAAAGAATCCCGCCCGAAAGTTTTTGAGCGGATTTGGAAAGCGGCACATGCCGCGGCTGGACTCGACGCCCCCAATATTCAGTCTTCACGAACGCCGGCGGCGGCCATCCCATTTCTCAGCGAGCCGTGGTATTGCTGCGCGGAGCCGACGCGCGAGCAGTTTGTTTCCATCGGGCAAGTTGCGAAAAAGCTGGAAGAACCGATGCCCGTGACCGGCAGCTACGTATAAGCGGGAAGCCCTTAAAGCATTGCGACGAATAGCAGATGCAGCGACTTCTCCTCTTTACCGCGAAACTTGGTTATCAAACACGCAGCTTCGATGAAGCCGCTCAAAAGCTCGGCGTCGATCTCGTGTTTGTCACTGACCGCTGCCACCAGCTGGACGATCCCTGGGGCGATCGCGCCATTCCGGTTCACTTCGAGTCGGCAAACGCTGCGGCCTCTGCAGTTTTGGAAGCGATGCGCGATCAAAGCGTCAACGGAATTCTTGCGCTCGGCGACCGTCCCGCTCTCACTGCTGCTTACGTCGCGCGCGGGCTTGGTATTCAGTACAACCATCCCGCATCTGTGGAAGCTTGCCGCAGCAAATCGCGGATGCGCGAAGTTTTTCGTGAAGCGGGACTGCGAGTGCCGTGGTTTCGCGCCGTTCCGCTGCATCCCGCGCCGGAGCCCTCTCTGCTTGGCATCGAGTATCCTTGCGTTCTAAAGCCGCTTTCGCTTTCGGCGAGCCAGGGCGTGGTGCGTGCAAATTCGCGGGAAGAATTTATCGCCGCGGCGGCGCGGATTCGGCGTTTGCTCGATTCGGCGGAAATTCGCGCGACGCGGGAGCCGAATCTCGATCAGATTTTGGTCGAAGGATACATTCCGGGAAGGGAAGTCGCCGTCGAAGGTTTGTTTTCGGATGGCCTGTTGCGCGTCCTCGCGATCTTTGACAAACCCGATCCGCTCGAAGGTCCCTACTTTGAGGAGACCATCTACGTAACGCCTTCGCGTTTTTCCGATGAGCAGCAGCGCGAGATCGAGCGATGTGCGGTGGACGCGGTTCGCGCGCTTGGACTCTCGCACGGTCCGGTTCATTCAGAATTTCGCATAAATGAGGGCGGCGTTTGGCCGCTCGAAGTTGCGCCGCGGCCCATCGGCGGGCTTTGTGCTCGCGCGCTGCGATTTGCGCTGGATTCAGCAAACGAACCTGTCGGGCTGGAAGAATTGCTGCTGCGTCACGCGCTCGGACTGCCTGGGAGCGATTGGCCGCGCGAACCATCGGCTTCCGGAGTGATGATGATTCCGGTTCCGCAAAGCGGCGTGCTTGAAAAAATTGAAGGAGGAGACGCCGCGCAAAACATTCCCGGAATTACCGCGCTGGAAATCACCGCGCGACTGCATGACTACATCGCCGCGTGGCCAGAAGGATCCAGTTATCTGGGATTTTTATTCGCACGCGCCGAAACACCCGCGGCAGTCGAGAATGCGATTCGCGCAGCGCACGGGAAATTACACTTTGATCTGCGCGCGCGTTTGCCGGTCGAACATCCCGCGACCGGCCGCCTGCCAGCAGCAGGGAATTAGCCCTTGGCTTTGGGAGCCACGTAACCTTCCGGAAGCTTGGCGCCTTCTCCAAAGAAAAATTGCTCGAGTTGTTCGCCCATGATTTTTTGAGAGTTCGGGTCGATGGGATTGAGCCGGTACTCATTCATGATCATCTTGGAGTGCTCGATCCACAGCTTCCACGCGTCCTTCGAGACATTTTCATAGACGCGCTTGCCCAGCTCGCCGCTCCAGGGAATGCGGTCAAGGCCCGGCAATTCCTTGCCGAATTTCACGCACATGACCATGCGCGTTCCAGGCTTAGCCGGCTCGCTGGGAGCCTGGGCCGGACCGGGATCGCAGGATTCGTTCGCCATTCGATGCACCTCGTTAAGATTGCCAATTCTGAACATACTGCAAGTCCGGCGAATTGCCTAGTCTTGGCGAGCAGGTTTGGGCCACGATATCCGGGCCACAACGGCCGTGAGACCAGAGCTGCACGTTCATCCGCGCTTCATTAACTGTTCATACCCGCGGAGAAGAATGGCGGTTTGCGGAATTGAGGACCGGATGTGACAATACCACTATGCGAAAATCATTGACCTTTGCAGTAACAGGAATTGCAGCGGGGATAATCTTGCTTGGCTCTGCTCAAGGGCAGCAGACTCCGCCCGCGACGACGCAGCAGGCTCCCGCCGCCAAGTCCACGAAGCCCTCGACGGCGAAGACCGGGACCACAGCGGCGAAAAGAAAACCGACCACTCTGACGCTGACGACGCAGAAGGAAAAGGCGAGCTACGCCATCGGACTAAATATCGGCAAGAGCATGCGCAAAGATTCCGTCGACGTGGATCCCAACATTCTGCTGCGCGGCATGAAGGACGGGCTGGCTGATGCCAAGCCGCTGTTGACGGACGACGAAGCCAAAGCCGCGATGACCGCGTTGCAGGCTGACCTTCGCGCCAAGCATGAACAAAAGGTAGAAGAAGAAGCATCGACCAACAAGAAGGAAAGCGATGCGTTTCTGGCTGAAAACAAAGCGAAAGACGGCGTTGTGACGCTGCCGAGCGGGTTGGAGTACAAAGTTCTCGTGGAAGGAACTGGTCCAAAGCCGACGGCTACCGATACAGTTGTGTGCAACTACAAAGGAACGTTTCTCGACAACACGGAATTCGACAGTTCCTACAAGCGCGGCAAGCCGGCGACGTTTCCCGTGACTGGCATCATCAAAGGTTGGACAGAAGCGCTGCAGTTGATGCCCGTGGGCTCGAAGTGGCAACTGTTCATTCCGCCGGATCTTGCCTATGGCCCGGCTGGCCGTCCCGGAATCGCTCCCAACTCGACGCTGGTTTTCGAGGTGGAGCTGCTGTCGATTCAGCCGAAAGCGGAGATGCAAGCGCCCGCGAATCCGGCTGCAAAGCCGACGCCAAACCCAACGCCGAACCAGAAACAGTAAGAATCCTTTCCGAATCGCCAGATCGCAATGTTGCGCAAATGCGGCTTGGCAATGAGGCCATGCTGCGTCCGAATGGGTTGTTCCAAGCGCTGCATCGGTTTCGTTCGCGTTGAGGGTTGAAACGATTGAAACACGCCATTCACGTGTTTTCTTGACCCGAAACGATTATCATGGATACCCTTACGGCACGACCGGGGGTGCCGCTGCTTTGGCTGAGATTACGACGCTCTTCTGGGACATCGGCGGGGTCATTCTCACCAACGGCTGGGACCGGCACTCGCGGCGCGAGGCAGCCGCAACTTTCAACTTCGACTACGAAGAATTTCAAGACAGGCATGACTTGTCTTTTCCTGCATTCGATTCCGGGCATATTTCGCTGAACGAATATTTGGACCGGACGCTTTTTTATCGGGCGCGCTCGTTTACGCGGGAAGAGTTCACGGCGTTCATCTTCTCGCAGTCGAAAGAGTATCCGGAGACTCGTGCGGTGCTGGCGGATGCGGCGCGCACCGGCAAATACTTCATCGGATCCATCAACAACGAGCCGACGGAGCTGAATCAATACCGCATCGAGGCCTTCCATCTGCGCCGTGAATTTCTTGTTTTTTTCAGTTCTTGTTACGTACATTCGCGCAAGCCAGAGGAAACGATTTTTCGCGTGGCTCTCGAAGTGACGCAGCGGCCGCCGGAACAATGCATCTTCATCGACGACCGGCTGCTCAACCTGGAGTGTCCCGGGCGTTTGGGGATGAGAGCGATTCATTATCAGAATGCGGAGAAATTGCGGGCCGAGCTGAGAAATCACGGCGTTGAGGTATAGTTTTCCGCGGCCGCTTTTTGGCGAGGCTAGCGCACGCGCGAACTGAGGGAATCATGGCTGAGGAAACCAATCGATCTGGAAGTCTTTATGGGGGCACGGCGGAACCGTGCGCAGTGGTGCTGTTTGGGGCCTCGGGCGACTTGGCTAAACGAAAAGTCATTCCGGCGATGTACGATCTGGCGACTCACAAATCGCTGGGGTCGCGCTATGCGATTGTGGGTTTTGCACGCACGCCGATGACCGACGAAAGTTTTCGCGCGGCTACGGGCGAAGCGGCGAAGACCATGTCCGAGATTGGGCCGATCGATCCGAAGCAGTGGGGCGAGTTCGCGAGTTGCCTTCATTACCACTCGGGGGACTACGCGGACCCGCAAGCGTACGAGCAGCTCGTGAAGCGGCTTGCGGAACTGGAGGCCGAAAAAAAGCTGGGGGGCAACCGGCTGTTCTACTTGTCGACGCCGCCGGAAGTGTATCCGCATATCGTGGAGCAGCTTGGGCGGGCGGGGCTGGCGCGGCCGGCTTCGGCGAACTCATGGGTGCGCATCATCATTGAGAAGCCGTTTGGGCGGGATCTGGCGACCGCTAAGGAACTGAACCAGATCGTTTTGAATGTTTTCGAAGAGAAGCAGGTTTACCGCATCGATCATTATTTGGGAAAAGACACGGTGCAGAATTTGCTGGTGCTGCGGTTCAGCAACGGCATTTTCGAGCCTTTGTGGAACCGCAACTACGTGGATTGCGTGCAAATCACGGCGGCGGAAACGCTGGGAGTCGAACGCCGAGGTGGTTTTTACGAAACCACGGGCGCGCTGCGCGACATGATCCAAAGCCACGTGCTGCAGCTGACCTCACTCGTGGCCGTCGAGCCGCCATCCTCTTTTGACGCCACCTCCGTCCAAAACGAAAAGCTCAAAGTGCTGCAATCGATTCGCCCGTTTGATTTGGAGATGGTCGCGCAATCGGTGGTGCGGGGGCAGTATGCGCCGGGCCAATTGGACGGCAAACCATTAGCCGGATATCGCGAGGAACCGGGGGTGAGCCAAACGTCTCGAACGGAAACGTTTGTCGCTGCGCGATTGCTGATCGACAACTGGCGCTGGGCGGGTGTTCCTTTTTATTTGCGCACGGGCAAGCGGCTGGCCAATCGCAGCACGGAAATCATGATTCAGTTTCGGTGCGCGCCGCATATCGTGTTTCGCGAACGCGAGATTGAGCCCAACCGCCTGATTCTGAATATCCAGCCGGAAGAGGGCATCTCGGTTTCCTTTGGCGCGAAGCGTCCCGGCACGGAGATGCGCATCGGAAATGTCACGATGAATTTCAGTTATAAGGAAGGGTTTGGCGAAGCCTCGCGCAGCGCATACGCCACGCTCGTCAACGATTGCCTTCGCGGCGACGCGACGCTCTTCGATCGAGGGGACAACGTCGAAGCGGCGTGGTCGCTGGTCGATCCGATTCTTGATGTTTGGAGCGCCGCGAGAAGCGCGAAGGTTCCGGAATATCCGGCGGGGAGTTGGGGCCCGCGCGAATCGGACCAGTTGCTCGAGCGCGACGGCAGGCAGTGGCACAACCCATGAAATCATGACCGGCTACCACCACCGAACGGCAGCGTGACAGGGGGATAGGTGATCATTGCGGGCGACGTTGGCGGTACCAAGTGCAATCTTGCACTTTTTTCGGAAAAAAATGGGAAGCTCACTTCCGTTTACAAGCAGAGATTTGCGAGCAAGGATTTTGCACAGTTCGATCTGATCGTTCGGGAATTTTCGCGGCAGGCCGCGCCGCACCTGACAGGGACGCGTGTGCGCGCCGCGGGCTTTGGAGTGGCTGGGCCGGTCATCGAGAATCGCGTGCGCGCGACAAATCTTCCCTGGACCGTTGACGCCGCAATTTTGGCCAGCGAACTCGAACTTTCCGAAGTCGTA
>JBARBE010000013.1:0-49623 GCA_049792735.1 Candidatus Acidiferrum sp. | reverse complement strand
GTGATCAGAAAAATAGCGTTCTTGCGGATGTTCTCAATGAACGGTGTATTTTCCACTGCCAGACGATAAGCCAACTCCATCAGCATTTCCGGCGACCCCGTCTCCGGCGAATGAATCGATCCAGAAGCCCAATAGAACGGCTTGCCGATGGAAATAAGCTGCTGCGCATCGGCATCGCTGATCTTGCGCGGATCGGCAAGCTTGGCCGTGATGTCGCGCAAATGATCGAGCTGTGCGATGTTGGCTTCATCGCTCACTGCGACCAGCAGAAAATCGCGTCCTTCCTCTGATTTGCCCACGCGGAACACTTTCACTCTTGGACTGGCCTTGGCCAGCTCGTCGTAATAGCGGTAGATGTCCTTCGAATAGGTGAGAAAGCCCGGCGCGCCCACGATGTGGCCGAGGATTTTGTCCGGCGAGGGCACGGTTGCGGAAGCCGGCAGATGATCGACAAGCGCAGTGCTGAAAAATGGCTCCGTCGTATATTCGTGAATTTTCTTCCCGTATTCCTCGTCGTTCGCCGGAGTACCCTGCGCGCGCGCAAACCCCGCCACGAGTCCGAGGAAAAGAGCACCACCGACTACCGGCAGCCATATTTTCCGCGCCGCTTTGCGCCCCGTCTCCCAAACTTCACACAAGTTCCCACGCTGGATTCTCATCATCGCCTCGCTTTAGATTTTACCTGGCGCACAACCGTCCGCTGGACCATGTGACGGGCGCTTCGCAACAAACGTTTCAAGCGATTTTCAGCCGTCCGCGCCACCGTAGAACCGGCGTAGCATAATGCTTCTCTCGCTTCGAGGGAAGTTGGAGGACGAAATGATAAAGGGCACGGCGCCGCTGAAAACTGTCTTGATCACCGGCGCTACGGACGGGTTAGGAAGGGCAACAGCGCTGTTGCTGGCGCAGCGCGGCTATCGCGTATTCGCGGCAGGCCGCTCAGAGGAAAAACGTGCCCAGCTCGATGCGTTGGCGCGCGAGAAGAAGCTCCCTCTAGAAACTCTGGAGATGGATGTTTGCGACGATGCTTCCGTACAGCATGGAGTCAGCGAGGTTTTCGCAATAGCAGGCGGCATCGATTTTCTGATCAACAACGCCGGCGTCAACTTCACCGCCGCCGTCGAAGACTTGCGTCTCGATGACTGGCGCCGGCAGTTCGAAACGAATTTCTTCGGCGTCCTGCGCGTGACGCAAGCCGTTGTTCCCCACATGCGCGAGCGCTGCCGCGGGCGAATCATCATGATGAGCTCCGTCTCCGGATTCGTCACCGCGCCCACGCAAGGCGCGTACAGCAGCAGCAAATTCGCTCTCGAAGCCATGAGCAACGCGCTCCGCCTCGAGCTACATCCTTTCGGCATACAAGTAGTCTTGATTGAGCCCGGGTACATCGTGACCGGCATCCAACAAGCCGCCTTGGAACTCTCCAAGCCTTATCTCAGCCAAATGAACACTGGTCCTTATGCTCCGCTCTATGCCAGGTTCTTCGAGAGCGTCACCGGCGCCCGCGCCAAATCGAAAACTACACCGGAGGATTGCGCGCGGGTGATCCTGCAAGCGATGGAAGCGCCCGCTCCAAAAGTTCGCTACCTCGTCACGCAGTTAGCTCACGTCGCGAAATGGTGCAAGCGATTGTTGTCAGATAAAGCGGTGGACGCAGTCTTCCGCCGCAGGTTCGGCATTGTGCGCGCGAAATAATCCGCGACCGGCCCAGCAATGCGCAGCGCAAGGCAACGCGGCCGGCGTAAGCCCTACGGATTCGAAACCTGGAAAGAAAGACTATTCTCTCGCAGTTCCTGCCATTTTTTGGACCATGCTTCGTGGACGGGGCTCTCCGCATAATCGGCCGCGGCTTCCGCGCTCGTGAACTCGATCGCGTAGAGGCCGCTGAAGTCCTTCAATTGGTTGCGTTCCGTCTTGATCCAAATATTCTTGATCCCCGGAATTTTCCCGGCCATTTCCTTGATGCCGTTGATGGCGTTCTCGCGGTCATAATTCGAGGTGGTGTCCTTAAATTTGTAAATCACGAAGTGCAGCACCGTTTTCGGCTGGCCAAACCGGTTTTGCGCCGCCACGCTTCGGGCATGCAGCGAACCTGCCGCGATCCCCGCGATAAATAAAGCCGCGCCCAAAGCGATTTGCCCCGCGCGTGTTTTGGTTGATGTCACGTGATCCTCCCGTTGTTCCCACTCAGCCAGTCTATGAAATGCATGTGCCACGAGGCAACTTGCCGCGAGCATCCCCGCAGACTCGCCGCGCTGCTCCGCGTGCCATACTATTTGACGGACCCGTGTTGCGACCGTTACGCTGCCAATGCACGCCCGCCGAGGACGGAATGGACTTTTCTCCCGCAGATGTGCCAGTTGATCGGTCGCAGCCATCAGAGCTTCCTCGCCTCCCGCAGCTTTGGATCGGCTATTTTCTTGGGCTTGCCACCGTCGTCTCGGAATACGTCGCGCTTTCGCTCCATCCTGAACTGGCCAAAGCTGAATTAGCTATTCCTCCTTTGTATTTGTTCCTGTCGATGTTCGTTGGCATCGTCTATTGGTTGGTCTGCGTCCACCGCTATCACGTGATTCTGCAGCGTGTGCCTGGCTGGAAGCATCCCGTCTCGCCCGCGCGATCCGTCGGCTTTCATTTCATTCCTATTTATTATCTCTATTGGATCTTTAAGTGGCCCAAGGAGATTTCCAAATATGTGAACTGGAGATTTCAGCAGCCAGTTATGAAGCCCTATTTGGCGGGCTCCATAATCCTCTCCGGCTTTGTCATCAGCCTTTTGTTTGATCCTGGCTTGGGACTCATCGCATTCTTCATGGCGGCTTCGTACATCTCAGCTTGCCTCCGCCGGGCCTTTGCTTTGCCGCCAATACCGGCCGCGGGCCCGCCGCCTTCGCCGCAATAAATTCGCTCAAGGGGTGCTGGCTGGACGCCGGACCCGGACTGGCGAGCATAAGTCCGCGATCTCTACCCAGGAGTCGAACCCGGTCAGTCCTACCGCAATCTCTGGCGATGGAGGATAAAACCACTCCGCCAGCAAAAGAAAAGGCCCGGCGGTGCCTCTTCGCCGGGCCTTTTCTTACGCTTCTGAGCTTTTGAATCTAATTGTTCGGTTTATTGGGTGGATCGCCGGCCTTAGGATCGCCCGGAGCTGCCGTGCTTGCCGCGATCGGCTTACCCGCATCCGTACCGAAGCGCGTCAGGTACGGCATGAACGGCGTCACCTCGAACGGCATCTTCTCCCGCTCGGCAACGATGCCCGCCACAGGTTTGCTCTTGATTAACTCCAGCTTGTCATTCCAAGGGTCCAGCTTCACGCGGCCACCGATCGGCAACGCCGCCACCATCTGCGGGTTTTTCGTCGGATCCGCCGGAGTGGTCGATTTCAGGTCGGCGATCGCTGGCACTCGGTCACCCAAGTGCGCGCTGATGAGGTTCGGTATTTCCTTCTGCCGCGTTTGCAGCGCCGCTAGAAACAGTGCCGCGTTTCCAAGCTGATTCTTGTAAGGCGAGTTGGCCAGCAGCTTGGAGGCTTCGGCGTTCGCGGCGTCTTCCTCTGCCGGCGTGCGCCCAAAACCAAAATGGCGGAACGTATCCTTATCATCCACCAGCAACTGGTCGAAGAACGCAAAGTTCGAGTCCATCCGGTGGCCAAGTATCACGTGCCCCATCTCATGCGCAAGAATGGTCGCAAAGCTCGCCTCATCCGGCAGCACGTCGATCAATCCACGGCTCAACACGATAGTGTGGCCGAGAGTGAAAGACTCCAGCGTCGAGGTCATCAGCACCCGGCATTGTATTTCCGGTTCGATATCCAGATTGTTCGTGACCTCTAGGTTGTTTACGATCGTATCGAGCGCTTTGTCCACTTCGCCTTTCGGCGCCATCAGTCCGATGCGCTCCAGGCGGTCCGCCACGTTATCTTCCGCCTGCCGGTCCCATGTGCGCTGCGCCTGCACCGGCGTCAGATCATTCGCTGTTTTCGTGTCATCTTGCACGGACGATTCGACCAGGATCTTGCTCAGCTCCTGCTCTTGCTGCGCGTGCCCCAGGTTGTATCCCCACAGCCGCGTCTGCGCTTTGAAGTCCAGTTTCTTGGTCATTGCATAGTGCAGATCCTTCTCTTCGCTGTAGACGAACGACGGCATCCACATCCCTGGCTGCACGTTGGTCCTCCAGCTGTCGAAGTGGAAGTACCAGCTCGAGTGCCCTCCGCCGCTGTACGCGCCGTTGAATCGCACGATGTTAAAGTCCTGGTCCTCGACCCAGATGCGCCCGAGAAACCGGCCCTTTCCCGACTTTTCCTGCGGGGTCACATCGAACACCAGGCACCGCACCTCGCCCAGAAATTCCCGGCGCACATAGTCAAACTTGTAGTGCTGCTTGTCGAACCCGTTCGTGTCGATGAAGATCATCTGCAGGAATCCGTCCGGCAGGAACTGCATCGCAAAGGAAAAGAAATTTCCAACCGTCCCAAAGATCCTCTTTCCCTTGTTTTCCGTGTCGCTCAATCCAACGAGCGCGATACCCTTCGAAAAGTCGGCGCGTCCCAGGAAATATTTGTCGCCTGCGGGGACGTAGCCGAGCTCTTTATCGGGTTTCAGGTTTTGAATGTACGTTTCCACCAGCGGCGAGTACTGCCGTATCTGCTGGTTCAGACGGTTTTCGTTCGTGATGACCCGGTCGATCACTTGATCCATCGTTCGCGGTTGTTGCGGTTCTGCCGCCGCGGTTCCGATGGCCACGGATCCACCCAAGACGAATCCGAGGACAACTGTAGCTAGCTGACGCATTTCTCTCTCCCCTCAATAGGCCAGGCGGAACTCAATCCGCACGCGTGCCGGAAAATCCACCGGCTGGCCTTCGCGTTTTGCTGGTTTGAATCTGATTCGTTCGGCCGCTCGGACCGCAGCCTCATCGAGGCCGTGGCCCAATCCGCTGATGACGCGATTCACTTTCATGGTGCCATTCGAGAGGAACACCACGTCGAGAACCACGTCTCCTTCTAACTTAAGATTACGCCCTTCCGCTGTGTACTCTGGTTTGGGCTTGTCTATGATGTCAACAGGCGAGTCGATTGGTCCTTCCGGTCCCGCCTTTTTCTTCGGTGCATCCGCGACCGTTTGGCTTCCGAAACCGGAAGATTCCACTTTCCCTTGTCTGCCTCCGCCGGCCGGCGGGTTCGCAACGCCATTTCCGAAACCGGAGCTCGCCACCGTCCCGCGAATTCCCTTTGCTCCGCCCGTGCCGTTGCCATAGCCTTCCCCGCCTGGCAAATCCAGCGAACCTACCCGGTTCACAGTCGTCGCGTGTTTCGGATCACCTTTGCCGGGCATTCCGTTCGGATCTCCAAATCCTCCGGTTTGCACTTTGTCGATTGGCACCTTCACCGTTGCCGGCGCGGCGCTTCCCGAACTAATATTGTTCAGTTTAACGTCGTCTCTTGGCCGTTTCGGCTGGTCCGTTGTGGTTTCGATCTTCGCTGCTTCCAGATGGTCCTTCAGCTCGGGCGCTACCGCTTCCAGTTTCCGTTCCTTGGGAACCAATGCCTTGGGTATTTCAAAAATGTGTGGCTTCTTCGGATCCAGCTTCACCGGTTCAATCTCTTTCGGTTTCGGAGCCGGCGCTTTTGCCTTCATCGCCTTGGGCGGCGGGGGCGGCGGCGCCACGGGAACCTCCGTCACCGGCGACGAAAGTTCCACCATTCGCGCGTTCAGCGCCGTCTTCAATTGATCCGGATAAATCAGCGGAATCAGCACGCAGAAAATCAGCAAGCTAAGTTGGAACGCCGCGCTTACCCCGATTCGGTCCCAGCGCGGTTTTGACTCTGGCAATAACGCAAGGCGGGCCGCAATTGGCTTTGTCCCAATGGCTGTCTTCCACGCGTCTGAATTCGGGTGTTGACGCCGGTTCGCGTCCAAGCCGACGCCCAACCGCGTCGCTTTCTTTGGTGGATCTGCAATCATCGTTGTCATCCGCGTGCCGCCCTCAGGTAGTTTCGTTCTCGGGAACCTTGGACTTCCAGGTAGGCCTAGCGTTCCCAAGTTCGCCAGTTATTTAGAACGTGCGCTTTGCCAGTACTAGGGTACTGACGGGGCTGAGGGCGTCCGAATAGAACTTTCGTACTAGCGTCGCGAACTCGCTAATGCTCCCCCGGGCTCTCGGTTCGCGCACGGTCTGCTAACCCGGCGAGGCGGTTCTTGTTGCGGGGTTGGGTTCGCTCGCAACACGTATAGCATACCGCAATCCAGCTCCCTCGTATCGCCACTTTTGCTCACAGGGCCTCCCTGGCTGGATTAAACTGTTAGGATGCCCGGATATCTCTCTACGTTGGATGGGCTGGAATTGGGGAACCGCAAGAACCCAGACGCACAATGAAGGAAAACTCTCCACTTCGCCCGCAATCGCATCAGTCTGCTGGCTTTGTCGCTCCGGCCCAGACTTCGCGCGTATCCTCCGCCCGCCTGGAATCGCTCTACACCCAGTCTAAGGCCTCGCGTTGGTATCTTTCCCAGGCCAGCTTCTCGGCGTCTCTCGAGCGCTGCGCGGGAAAGCGGCTCGCCAGCGGGACACTGTCTGCGGATAAACTTGAGGACTATCTCGCCTCTCTGCACCTCGAAGATTTGGCCCTCGCCGCTGCCTGTATCGAAAATTGCGAAGCCGCCTGGGAGCATTTTTTCGCTACGTATCGCGGTTATCTGCGTTCCGCCGCTGCCGCGATTCTGCGCCGCAGCTCCACCTCCGCGGAAGCTTCGGAACTCGCCGATTCCCTATTCGCGGAACTTTACGGGCTTGAAGATGGCCACCGACGCGAACGCTCACTCTTCCGTTATTTCCACGGCCGCAGCTCGCTGAAGACCTGGCTTCGCGCCGTTCTCGCTCAGCGCCACATTGATGGCATCCGCGCTGGCCGCCGCTTTGAATCTCTCGATGGCGACGAGCCAAAAAGTGCCGCTCTTCAAAATGTGGCGCGCGTTTCCGCTCCCGTCTCCGATCCTCACCGCGAGCGTTACAACGCGCTTTTCGTCCGCGCCTTGCAAGCCGCGCTCGCAGGCCTCGATGCGCGCGATGAACAGCGGTTGCGCTTGTACTATGCCAAGGAACAAACTCTCGCCGAAATCGGCAAACAGCTCGGCGAACATGAATCCAGCGTCTCGCGCAATCTTGACCGCATTCGTCTCGCTCTGCGCCGCACCGTCGAAGAGACGCTTCGCAACGGCTGCCCCGCGGTCAACGGCTTCGCTGCCGAGCAAGGCCTTGGCGACGCGCAAGTCGCTCTCTGTTTCGAGTACGCTGCCGCGGATGCTTCCTTCGACCTCGAAAAGCTCCTCGATCGTCGCGCCCCCTCAAGCCCCACAGCCGGGAGGCCCGACCCATGATCCGCCGCATGCAAATCCGTCTTGCCCGCAAATGCAAGAACCCCGCCAGCCCTCGTTCTAAGAAAGGAGAAAGCCATGGCGCATGATGACCGCGACCGGAATTTTGAAAAAGCGCTCGCGCACCAGCTTCGCCACATCGCTCCTTCCGTGCCCGAAGCCGGCCTCCCGGCCGGCGCATCGTTTCAACTCTGCCCCGATCCGGAGATTCTCGCTGCTTACCACGAGCAGTCTCTTTCTTCCGATGAGCTAAGCTTCTGGAAACCGCACGTTGTCACCTGCAGACATTGCCAATTCGTGCTTGCCCAACTCACAGCGACCGACAATATCGCTCTCGAAGTGGCACCCGCCAAAGATCCGCTCCTCCTCAGCGAGCCTGCTCTTTCCAGCAAGGAGCGCCCACGCGATTCCCGCTTCGTCAACGGCGAGCGCCGTCCCCCTAGCTGGCGCTGGGTTTTGCTTCTTCCTGCTGGCGCCATTGCCGCAAGCCTAGTCGCGTGGGTTTCCTTGCGCAACTCCATACCCCCGCCCGTTTCGACCGCGCCCTCGGTTCAAACGGCCGAAAATCAGCCAGCTCCGCCATTGTCCTCTCAACCAAAACCCGCCCTCGTCGCTCCGAGCGACCGGAACGAAAGGGGTCAATCTGTTTCGCCCACTGCGGGAGCTGTCGGCGGCGCCATCTCGCCGAACCGCGATGCCACCGCCAACCAGTCTAAGCACGCTCTACAGCTATCTCAAAAAGCTCCGAATCAGCTCACACCCCTTCCCCATCATGGCCCCTCCGTCGGCATTCAACAGCAACAGCACCAACAATCTTCGCCCCTTCTTCTCGGCGGGCCCATCGTTGACGCGAAGAAGTCCGAAGCACAAGCTACGCCCCGATTGAAACAAGAGGGAAAGCAGTTGGCGTCGCAACTTCCCTCCGCTCCTCCGCCTCCCCCGCCTTCCGAACCCAGCTTCCTCGACCAAAATACCGTCGCGGTTCCCTCGGCGAGCAGGGTTTCGCCCACGTCCCCGGCCCCTGCATCGAGTGGCGCCGCTGCCAAAGAAAAGTCTGCCAACGCGGATGCCATATCATCGGCCGCCGAGTCCGTCGAAATTTCCGCTGAGCCGCTAACTACCACGCAAACCAAAGCAATGCTTCGCTCCGCCGCTCTGCAAAATCCTCATGTCTTCGTCGCCCCGGATGGGAAACATCTCTGGCGCGTGGGCCCAGCTGGGTCGCTCGAACGCTCCAAAGACGAAGGCGTCAAATGGACGCTCCAAACCAGCGGCGTCAACGTAGATCTCACCGCCGGCTCCGCACCCTCCGCAAGAGTCGCCTGGATCGTCGGCGCTTCTGGCACCATCCTCCGCACCACCGACGCCGGCGAGCATTGGGCAAAACTCGACTCGCCCGTCGCCAACGATCTAACCGGCGTTCGCGCCACCGACGCCTTTCACGCAACAATTTGGTTTGTCGCCGATCCGCAAACCGGCGCCACCAAGACCTACGCAACAATGGACGGCGGAGCGACCTGGTCGCCGATTCCTCCGAAGTAGTACACAACAAGCATCCGCTCCCGTGACGTGCAAGAAATTCCCGCCTCATCGTTCTAAGCTGGAAGCTAAATCTCGGTCGAGGTGCACATCATGGAAAATCGCAATCTAAAAGTTCAGCGCCGCCTGCCTTGGATTCTTTCCGGCACGGCTCTCGCGCTCGCCGCTGCCGCATTCTTTTACCCCGCGTGCCGCTGGCAACACGTCTTCGCCGCGCAAGACAAGTCCGCGCAGGAAAAGGAAGCCCCCCGCTCCACCGCGCCCGACCAATCCACCAGCCTCTCCGATCAGACCGATCTCAACGTCACCGTCTACAATTCCAACATCGCTCTCATTCGCGACGTCCGCAATCTCACTCTTCCCGACGGCTCCTTCCGCCTCAAATTCATCGACATCGCCGCCACCGTCAATCCTGCCACCGTCCATTTCCGCTCGCTCACCGATCCCGATAAGCTCTCCGTCCTCGAGCAAAACTACGAATACGATCTCCTCGAACCCGCCAAGCTCCTCCACAAATATGTCGGCCGCGAAGTCACTCTCGTCCGCACGTACCAGGACAGCGGCACAACCAAGCACGAAGAAATCAAAGCCACGCTTCTCTCCGATAACAACGGCCAGGTCTGGAAAATTGGCAACGACATCGTCACCGGCACTTACGCCGAAAGCTACCGCTTCCCCGACATCCCCGCCAATCTCTACGATCGCCCCACGCTCCTCATGTCTCTCGAAAATTCCGGTCCCCGCAAACAGCAAATCGAAACCTCTTATCTGGCCAACAATCTTTCCTGGAATGCGGACTACGTCCTCACCGTCGCTCGCGACGACAAAGCCGCCGACCTCGACGGCTGGGTCACTCTCACCAACAATTCCGGCACCGCCTTTCACAACGCTCGCCTCCAGCTCGTCGCTGGTGACCTAAATCGCATTCAGCCCAACGCCCAGTACGCCGCCGCGCGGGACATGATGATGACCAAGAATGCCGCCGCCGCCCCTCAATTCCAGCAGGAAAATTTCAGCGAGTATCATCTCTACACGCTCGGCCGCCGCACCTCCGTCGAAAACCAGGAAACCAAGCAAATCAGCCTTCTCGAAGGCTCCGGCGTCCCGGTCCAGAAAATCTTCATCGTCAATGGCAACAACTACTACTACCGCAATCCGCAAGCTCCCGGCTCGCCCATCAAAGATCCCGTCATGGTCTACTACAAATTCAAAAACGAAGAAAAATCCGGCCTCGGCATTCCGCTTCCCGCCGGCAACGTCCGCGTCTACCAAAAAGATTCCCACGGCGGCATCCTCTTCATCGGCGAAGACCGCATCGACCATACTCCCAAGGACGAAAACGTCACCGTGCACATCGGCAACGCCTTCGACGTCGTCGCCGAGCGCAAGCAAACCGACTACAAACACGTGGACACCCACACCTGGGAATTCGAATACGAAATCACGCTCCGCAATCACAAGGACTCGCCCATCACCGTCGAAGTCAACGAGCCCATCGGCGGCGAATGGGAAATGCTCAGTTCCACCTACAAATTCACCAAAACCGCTGCCTTCGCCGCCCAATTCCAGGTCCCCGTCGCCGCCAACGCCACGTCCGTCCTCAAATACCGCGTCCGCGTCCACTGGTGAGGGATAAAGTAACCCTCAATTTCTCTCGACGCAGTGGGCGGTCTTTGGTACAATCTTTCTGGGTAATTCCGACTTGTGAAAGAGCGGCAGACTGTCTGCCGCTCTTTTCTTTTGCAAACTCAGCGGCCTCCCGAGTTTTTGATCGAAGGCTGCGCCCCCTCCGCGAACTCCGTGATCCCGGCGCACACTGTGTAGAGGCCTCGGCATCCGCGCCTCGGCTTTCGTCGTAGAGTCTGGTTATGGGTCCCCGAAACGCTGCTTTCCATTGAGCATGCTCGATCACTAAGTCATTTAGCAGCAACACTTACGGAGCAGCCTGTATGCGCTGATTCTAAACAACTTACACCATCTCTAAGTTCTTTAGATTCATCGTTTACAAAAAACCAGGGGGGGCAACGATTTCCTCGGCCCGCAGAGCCAAACTCGCCAGACTCTTTCGCGCTTTTGAGCGCATCGGGTCAAGGGGTACTGAACACGAAGTACAAGCCACGTTGCCACTAGGCTATTGCCAAAAAAAGAGGTGCTCTCCTCTCGGAAAGCACCTCTTATGCTTCAGGGGGTGGAAAAACGTGACTACTTGGGCTTCACGCCACCTTGCGTTCGGCCGTTGTGCTTTTTATTGTAGATATTCCGCGACGCCCGGTTCTGTTCCCGGTTAACCTGTCGCCTTTCGCCGTTGGTCAGCTTCCCGCCGTTCGCTGAGCGGTCCGCCTTGACCTGCTGGTGGATGCCGCGCTGCTGATTTTCCAGCTTCGCCGTCTCGCCCGCCGTCAATTGCCCGCTCTTGGCGCCCTGCGCGATGCGGTCCTGCTGGTTCTCGCGGCGCTGGCCAACTTCGTTGTTGCCGTAGTGCGCGGTGTTGGCGTTGTGCTTGTCTTGATAAATCTGCTTCGAGAGTCCGTTCTGTTGCTGGTTGATCTGCTGCTTTTCGGCGCCTGTCAGCTTTCCGCCGTCCGCCGCGCGGTCTGCCTTGGTCTCACCGTTGATCGCCGCTTCCTTGGTCTCCAGATTGGCGGTTTCCCCGCCAGTCAGTTGCCCGCTTTTTACGCCGTTCGCGATGCGGTCCTGCTGATTCTCTTTCCGCTGCGCAATCGTCGGATCGGGTTTCGCCGCTGGCGTAGATGACTGCGTTGCCGGTGCCGGCGAACTCGATCCTTGCGAAGACCCTTGATCCTGCGCCATGGCCACAGTTCCGACCATCAAAACGGCAATCGGCAAGGCGCTCCACTTCACCCATGTGAGTTTCATATCTCTCTCCTGTAAGTTTCCGCTCGGGTTCTGGGTTGTCCGGGACACTGGGTAATACCCAATCCTGACCAGAAAGTTGCGGTCGCACTACTGGCCGAAAGTGCAGGTGTTTCGATTCTGGAAAGGAGTTTCCGCTACTCTTGGAACACAATTTCGAAGTTCACACCAAAATAAGAAGGGCGGCCGCTCGGGCCGCCCTTCTCCAATAAGCTCAAAATTGTGGTTGTTCGCTAGGCTTTCTTCTCTTCCGCCGGCTTATCCGCAGGCGACGCTGGTGGTGCGGGAGGCGGTGTGGACTGCGCATGCGATGCGCCGGACATCCCTTCCTTGAATCCGCGCACTCCTTCGCCAAGGCCGCGCATCAGCTCGGGTATCTTTCGTCCGCCGAACAAGATCAGCACGACGACCAAAATGATCAGCCAGTGCATTGGAAATTCCATATCGCCTCCTACACCTGCCAACCACACCTTACCACGCTGCTGCGAACCCGGGCAGTGAATACCGGCAGGAATCTAAAGTATAACACGCTCGTCCCCGGCTCGCCGTGTCACCCGCTCCCGGTCCAGGTACTCAAGAAGGGGGATGGCATACTTGCGAGTAATACCCGTCAAGTCCTTGAAAACGGGCACGGTAATCCGCTCGCCTTTCGATTTCTTAAATGCAGCAAGCTGTACCTTCAGTTGGGCCAGCGCATCCCGATGAAAAATGAGGTCCGGGCTCACGCGGACTAGGGTCTTTTCTCGCAACAATATTTGCAGCAGCTTCTCAGCGCGTTTCGATTCGACCGAAAGCTTTGCCAGCACTTCCTTCACCGAGGGCACCGCCAAGCCTGCTTCAGCAAACGCCTTCTCGATCTGTTCTTTCGCGCGCGTCTCCTCGGGTTGCAACGCAATTTCGGCTCCGGCACGCTTCACGAGCTCGCCTTGCACATCCAGCTTTTTGTCGTTTGCCAGGTCCTCGAGCGCGGCGCGAAACGTTTCTGCACGTATCCGTTTTCCCAGATTCGCGCGTAAATCTTCTCGCGCGATTCCCGGAGACAACGGATTTTCTTTGTGAAAGCGCTCGACTCTTTCCGCAATCTTCCGGCGCACGTCATCGAACACCTTGCGGCACAGCAAAATCAGTGGCTCGCTCGAGATAATTTTTATCCTGCCGCTGGCGGTGAGCCTCCGAGCGGCCTCTCGAACCTCATTCTCGAACCAGCCCGTGCGCGCCACGATTTCCTCCAGCGTCAGCCCAAGGAACGCGCGCTCCGTCATCGCACCGAGCTTCTCCTCTCGGCCGCCGCTTTCCAGCGTTTCGAGAAATCCCGTGCGTCCTGAGTCTCGCACCGTCGGCCGCCTCGCGAGCGGATCCAACACCACGCCTCCGCCAATCGTAATCACCGGCGAAAATTGCCTCACGATGAATCGATCGTTGGGCAACAGCAGCAGCTCGTCCTGCAGCCTCAGATGAGCAAGCGCGCTCTGACCGGGCGCAAGCACGTTTTCGCCATAAAGAAGAATCTCCGCGATCGTCTCCGCTGTCCCCGCATGAAAATGCACCTTCGCCCGGTGTTTCAATTTTCGTGCGGAAGGCAACAGAGTGAGCTGGACATCAATCCTTCGAGTAGCGCGGAAACGTCCCGGCGCTGCCAGCGTCATGCCACGCTTAACATCCGCGTGATCGATTCCCGCGAGATTCACAGCTGTTCGCTGCCCCGCGAGGGCGCGCTCGACAGACTTCCCGCCCGAATGCACGCCGCGCACACGCAGCCGCTTTCCTCCCGGAAACAGTTCGACTTCATCTTCCGCGCCGATGCTTCCCGAAACGAGTGTTCCCGTGACCACCGTCCCAAATCCTTTCATTGCAAACGCCCGGTCAATGGGCAGACGGAAATACCGCGCCGCGTCTTTCCCCGGAATTTCTGAGGCTATTGTGTGAAGCGCCTTCGTCAGCTCCGCGAGCCCAGTTCCCGTTTTCGAGCTCACGGCAACAATCGGCGCCCGTTCGAGAAACGATCCGCGCAGAAACTCTTCGACTTCCAGCCGGGCCAACCCGAGCATGTCCGCATCAACCAAATCGCTTTTCGTCAGCGCCACCACGCCGCGCGTAACACCCAGCAACCGGCAAATATCAAAATGCTCGCGCGTCTGAGGCTTGATCGATTCATCCGCCGCAATCACCAGCAGCACCAGGTCGATTCCAGCCGCCCCCGCCAGCATGTTGCTCACAAACCGCTCGTGCCCCGGCACGTCGACAAAACCAAAACGCACGCCGTCCTCTTCGAGAAACGCAAACCCAAGATCGATCGTGATCCCGCGCCGTTTCTCTTCCGCAAGCCGGTCCGGATGAGTCCCCGTCAAAGCCTCCACAAGCGCCGACTTGCCGTGGTCGATGTGTCCGGCCGTCCCAACAATCACGCTTTTTCTCTGGATAGACATGGAAAGTCGTGTTTCCCTGTGTGGCGGCGCGGACTCTCGTGCCAACGTAGCGATTGCAAACTCAAACAAATCAATGCATCGCTTGCGATGCTACTGGAGAGACGAACCAAGGGTCAAACTTCGCAGATTGGCAGAAAACTGGCTGGCAACGGAAACCATCGGCCTACTTCGCGGCAGCGATTTCGTCGACGATGGATTGGGCGGCGGCGCGAGGATCTTGAGCGGTCAAGATTGGCCTTCCAACGACGATGTAATCGGCACCGGCCTTAATCGCGTCTGTCGGGGTCGCCGTACGCGCCTGGTCGTCGCGTTTGGGTGCGGCGTCCTCTTTCAGCTTGGGCCGCACACCCGGCGTCACAATCAAGAATTCGCGTCCGCAGGCCTTACGTATGGCTTTCGCTTCTTGCACGGACGCCACGACGCCGTCCACGCCGGATTGCTTGGCCAGCTGCGCGAGCTTCACCACGCGCATTTTGGGTGTTCCCCCGATTCCAACTTCTTTCATGGCCTTGTGGTCCATGCTCGTCAGAAGAGTCACAGCAAGCAGCCGCGGCCGGTCAGCTCCCATTGGGACCCCAGCGCTGATTGCTTGCACCGCCGCCTCGAGCATGGCGGGCCCTCCCAGCGCATGCACGTTCACCAACTGCACGCCGGTCATGGCCGCAGCCGACAGCACCGCGCCTGCAACTGTATTCGGAATGTCGTGGAATTTCAGATCAAGAAAGATGCCCGGGCCCAGCGCAGAAATTTCCTTCACCGCCGAAGGGCCCGCAGCCGTAAACAATTGATTGCCGATCTTGAACATCCCCACAAGATCGGAAACCTGTGTGGCGAATTTCGCGGCAGAGGATAGAGAATCAAAATCCAGGGCCACGATCAAGCTGCTGCGCGGATGGGCGTCGAAGCTCAAGGTCATAGACGACCCCGACTTCGGCGGGGTCAGTGTTTCAGCGGCACCTGTAACAATTCTAGCCGAACTTGCTTGACGCCCGAATGGATCAACCCAATCTTCCGGGCGACACGATAGGATACATCAATTTCGCGCCCTTCTTGATAGGGACCTCGGTCATTGATACGTACTAGTTCAAACTTTCCGTTCCGGGGGTTGACCACCCGGACGATGGATCCGAAAGGCAGGTTCGGGTGTGCGGCCGTAAGCGCCTCGCAGTCAAAGCGCTCCCCATCGGCGGTTTTCTTTCCATTGAAGCCGGGGCCATACCAGCTGGCAGTCCCGACCCAAGTCTTGATTGGCTTGACCGGGGCGCTCAGATGCGCCACGAGGGGGGCGTCCATCACGGGCACAACTAGGAACATCAAGAGCACCCAACGGAAAGCGGCCCAGATAACAAAGAGTGGTCGTCTCATAGTGTGTTCTTTGTGCTACGCATATCCAAAAAAGTGTAGCGAAAAATGGTCGTTATGTCAACCAAAATTTGCGGAAATTTTCCCTTTCATCTCATTGATAGTAAACGTGTTAGCCTTAAAAAGAGCCCCCTCTAGATCGTCTACAAGCCGCTGACTGGCCCGAGGGTCAGTAAAGCTGGCCGTCCCTACCTGTACGGCAGTCGCGCCTACCGCTAGGTATTCAAGCACGTCTTTCGCCGACTCGATGCCTCCTACACCTATAATTGGTGTCTTCACGGCCTTCCTCGTTTCCCAGACGAGCCGCAAAGTGATCGGCTTTATAGACGGACCCGAGAGGCCCCCGGTCTGGTTCCCCAGGCAGGACTTGCCGGTCCACGGATCGACGGCCATGGCCGGATAGGTGTTTGCCACCGTCAAGGCATCGGCTCCCGCTCCTTCCGCTGTCTGGGCAATAAGTCCAATGTCTGCAACCATCGGCGAGAGCTTGACCCATATAGGTCGCTTTGCCGCTGCCTTCCGTGCTGACCCGACAACCTCGGCCACCAGTCCAGGGTCGACCCCAAATTGCATCCCCCCCTTTTTGACGTTGGGGCAGGAAATATTCAGCTCATAGGCGGCCAGCCCGTCGGCGTCCTCCAGGACCCGGATGACCTCGACGTAGTCCTCGACGCTGTAGCCAAAGACGTTGGCGATAATCGCTGTATCGTATTTTCTCAGTACCGGGAGTTTTTCGGCGACGAAGGCCCTGACCCCTATGTTCTGAAGTCCCACCGCATTGAGCATCCCGGAAGGGGTCTCGCAAAGCCGAGGGGCGGGGGCCCCATCCATGGGTTCGCGGGAAAGGCCTTTGACGACCACACCGCCGAGGCGGTTCAGGTCCACCAGGTGGGCAAACTCGACGCCGTAACCGAAGGTTCCGCTGGCTGCGAGAATGGGATTCCGCAGGCGCACCGCGCCAATTTGCACGGTCAGATCAACAGCTCCCGCGGAAGTCACTTCGGGAGAGGATATCACGAAGCGCTCGGGGCCCGCAGAAATTCTCCGGCGCCCGTCAGTCGCCGAACGCCCCGACTATTCTAGTGCTTCGCAGCCTCGGCACCCGCGTGTGCGGACGATTTTCTTGCCGCTGGATGTTCATTCGCGCGTGCGAGGGCTTCACCCAGGACGTGCCCGTCCCGAGGAGCCAGCGTTATTCCGCAGAGGGCGGCGAGCGTCGGAGCGATATCAGCCGGGGTGATCGCATCGAAGTATTCGCCTGGCCTAATCCCAAATCCCATTAACAAGACCGGGACATGTTGATCGTAGTTCCATGGAGTGCCGTGGCCTGTCCCGTAGTGCCGGGCTTGCCCGAGCGGCGTCGAATCCATAAGCCAATAAGCCTTCGGAACGATGAACAGGTCGCCGCTCCGCGCCGCAAAATAGCTGGCAGACATGGCGGAGCGGAGAGCGCTTCGGGTGGGAGGACGATCCGCTAATTCCTCGGCGCGATAGACGCCTTCGACTCCAGGCGTGCTTTTGATGGCTTCCAGCACCGCGCTCATGGCGGGCGCATCGCTTTTCAATCGATCGTATAGGCCGGGCACAAAATAGATGTCGCTTCCGGTAATTCGGGCAATCGTCGGTTTCGGGTAGTTGAAGGCCTCGAGCGCCTTTTCAACTCTCTGCTGGACTTCGGGCAAATGCAAAACGCCCGCATCCGCGCCGGTCTCCATCATGTCTTCCGGAATGGGCACAACTCCATGGTCGGCACTGAGCGCAACGACATAATTTTCGCGCCCCACTTTTCTGTCGAGGTCCTCGAACAATCCCCCGAGGTCCCGATCCAGCCGAACCAAAACGTCCTGTATTTCCCAGCTTCGCGGACCAAAGGCGTGACCTACATAATCCGGCGACGAATAGCTCACTCCGAGATAATCGGTTCCGGGACCTTCCCCGAGTTTCAGCGCATCCACAGCCGATTCCGCGAGTTCCGTCAATGCCGTGTCCGCGAAGGGGCTGGACTGCCATTGTTCGTAAAAAGCTTCGTCCGGCTGCTTGTCCTGTGTTTTTCCGCGTAGGGGATGAGGAAATTCGGGTTCCCAACCTTGAGGCGGAACAGCTCCGACCGCTTTTTCGGCGTACAAATACCGGCTCTCCGGCAAAGTAAGGTTCCAGGTTTTGTCGTACTCCTCTTTGGCTGGGTGCGCTTTCGCGTAAGCCTCCACAAATCCTGCCTGAGGATACGCGCTCGATGTTTCCCAAGCCCCCGTGCCGGCGTCAAACCAAGTGGCGGAGTCTGCCTTGTGGCCAGCCATCGTGATCGCCGCGCGCGCCTTCAGCGAGATTGTAACGACACGCGTTCCGCTCCCGCTTTGAAACTTCAGCTCTTCGGCAAATGCGGGAATCTGCATCCGCCAATCGGAGTCTCCGCCTTTCATGCTGGCGCCTGCATACCCAATATTTTTAGCGTTCGGATCGGAGGTGCATGTCACCATTTTCTTCGTTTCGCGGTCCCACCAAGCGTTCGCTACCATTCCATGGGTCGCAGGAAGCGCTCCCGTCGAAATCGTGGAGTGGCCCACGCAGGTCTCCGTGGCGGCATACGGATACGCCGCATCGCGGAACCACGCGCCATCTTCAATCAACCGCTTCAATCCTCCGGTCCATTGCCCCTGAAATTTGTCGACGTAATCTCCGCGCATCTGGTCCACGACCAGCATCACGACCAGCTTGGGTCGCGCCGGATCTTTTGCTGTAGTTTTTGCCGGAGATTTTGTTCCAGCGGCTTTCTGTGGCTGCGCAACGGCGTAAGGCGCGCGCGCCATTCCGACGGACAGAAGCAAAATCAGCCCGCAAAACATTCCCAATTCTTTCCAACCGGCGCGCCGCGTCTTTCTGAGAAACATATCCACCTCGCAAAATAGAACGCGCGGCAGTTTATCACGCTGGCCGAGTACCCCATCGCGTCGAAAGCCCGAGCGACGTCCTCCGCGAGTCACTGGTCACGAGTCGCCAGTCACTATGCTAGGATTACCCGAACATGCGCATCGTCGAAAAAGCCCAATTGATGTCTGCTCCCGAAATCGACCGTACGTTGCGTCGCTTGGCTCATCAAATCGTCGAGAAAAGCGGGGGAACGAAACATCTCGCGCTCATCGGCGTCCGGCGGCGCGGGGTGCCTTTGGCTCAGCGCATCGCGCAGGCCATGCGCGGTATCGACGGCGTGGACGTGCCCGTCGGCACGCTGGATATTACGCTTTACCGCGACGACCTTTCGAAAGTCGCGCCCCAGGCGGTCTTGCAGTCCTCTGACATAACTTTCGGCGTTGACGGCATGGACCTCGTCCTCGTCGACGACGTGCTTTACACCGGCCGCACCATTCGCGCCGCCATGAACGGCCTCTTCGATCTCGGCCGCCCCCAGCGCGTTTCTCTCTGCGTGCTGATCGACCGCGGCCATCGCGAGATGCCTATCGAAGCGCAATTCGTCGGCCGCACCGTACAGACCAGCGACACCGAAATCATCGAAGTGCGACTCCGCGAAATTGACAATGAAGAGCGCGTCGTTCTTGTCGACCGCCAGGAGTCGTAGTTGAATCAGGATTTTTCGCGCTATAATCAGAAAGTGCAAATGTGACTTTTCGTTTCCGCGACCTTCTGGCTCTTGAACCGCTTTCCGCGGACGAACTCACTTTTCTTCTCGATCAAAGCAGGCCTTTCCAGGCCATTCAGCGCAATCCTCTTAAAAAGCTTGCCACCCTTCGCGGCAAAACCGTGGCGCTGGCCTTTTTTGAGAATTCGACGCGCACGCGGATCAGCTTTGGCACCGCCGCCGCACGTCTCGGCGCGGACACCATGAACCTCCAGGCGGAATCTTCCAGCGTGAAAAAAGGCGAGTCGCTTCTTGACACCGTTCACACTCTAGATGCCATGAAACCTGACTGCTTGGTGATGCGCCACGCCGCCTCCGGCGCCGCCGATTTTGTCGCGCGGCATCTCGATATTCCCGTCATCAACGCCGGCGATGGGACGCACGAACATCCCTCGCAGGGTTTGCTCGATGCGCTGACGATCCGCGACCGCAAAGGCACGCTCGAAAATCTGAACGTCACTATTCTTGGCGATATTTCGCATAGCCGGGTCGCTCGCTCGAACATTCACCTGCTCGCAAAATTCGGCTGCCGCTTTACGCTCTGCGGCCCGGCCATGTGGGTTCCGCGCGAGCTTGAAAATATTGGTCCCCCGGGGGCGTCCATTCGCCGCGTTTTTCGCATCGAAGAAGCTCTCGAAGATGCGGACGTGGTTCTCGTTCTGCGAGTGCAAACCGAGCGCCTTCACGAGCCCGCGCTTTCCGCCGCCGACTACATCCTTCTCTATCAGCTCAACTCGGAGCGCCTTCGCCACGCCAAGTCCGACGCCATCGTGCTCCATCCCGGCCCGATGAATCGCGGCGTCGAAATCACTCCCGAAGTCGCTGACAGCCCGCAGTCCTGCGTGCTCGAGCAAGTCACCAACGGAATCGCCGTGCGCATGTCCCTGCTTTTTCTTCTCACTTCCGGACCTGCTGAAGAAACCAGCGCGCAATCGGCGGAAGCTCAACCCAAGGAATCTGCCAATGCTACTGATTAAGGGCGGGCGCGTTATCGACCCAGCCACGCAGACGGACGCGACGCGCGATGTGCTTCTCGACGGCGACAAAATCGTCGAAATCGCGCCAGCCGGAAAAATCTCCCAGAATGCCTCCACCGAAATTTTCGACGCCACCGGCCTCATTGTCGCCCCCGGCTTCATCGACCTTCACGCGCATCTCCGCGAACCCGGACAGGAATCTTCCGAAACGATCGAGACGGGGACACGCGCTGCCGCACGGGGCGGTTTTACCGCCGTCTGCTGCATGCCGAACACGAAGCCCGTCAACGACAACGCCAGCGTCACGCGCTTCATTCTCGATCGCGCCAAAGCCAGCGCCAGCGTTCGCGTCTGGCCCATCGGCGCCGCCAGCGTTGGCAGCAAAGGCGAAGCCATCGCGGAAATCGCCGGGATGAAGCAAGCCGGCATCGTCGCCGTTTCCGACGACGGCAAACCTATCGCCACTGCGAAACTCACCCGACAGGTGATGGACTATTGCCGCCCGCTCGATCTCGTGGTCATCGAGCATTCGGAAGATGTGTCGCTCGCCGCCGGCGCCGTGATGCGTGAAGGCGTCACCTCCACAAGACTCGGTTTGCCCGGAATGCCCGCCGCCGCGGAATCCGTTTGCGTAGCGCGCGATGTTCAGCTTGTCGAGCTGACCGGCGCGCGTCTTCACGTCGCGCACCTTTCCGCAAAAGCTTCGCTCGAACAAGTCCGCTGTGCCAAGCAGCGCGGCTTGCCCGTCACGTGCGAAATCACGCCGCACCACTTCACTTTGATCGATGAGGATGTTCAGTATGACTCGCGCTACAAAATGAATCCGCCGCTGGCCGCGCGCGAAGACCGCGAAGCCCTGATCGCCGGCCTCGCCGACGGCACCGTCGATGCCATTGCCACGGATCACGCCCCTCATGAGCCGGCGCTCAAGGACGTCGAGTTCGACAAAGCTCCGTTCGGGATTCTCGGCTTTGACACAGGGCTGGCGCTTGCGCTCGAACAGCTTGTACACGCAGGTAAAATCTCGCTGATGCGAATGATTGAACTTTTCACGACTGGCCCAGCGCGAGTCCTCGGGATCGAACGCAAAATCGCGGTAAGCCAACCCGCCGACCTGACCATTTTTTCCACGACGCGCGAGTGGACCTACGACGTAAAGCAATCCCCCAGCAAATCCCGCAATTCCCCGTTCGACGGGCGCAGCTTCAAGGGTGGCCCGGTTGCCACCATCGTCGCTGGCCGCATTATGCACAGCGCACAAGGGACACTTTCCGCGTTTTAGGTGGGTTGCTTAAGAAGTTCGATGAACCGGGAATGGCTGTCTTTCCTGAAGCATCCGCAAGATCCAGAGGCCTGCGAATCCCGCCGCCAGGTGCTTCAGCGTGTGCCCGCTCATTAAATGCCGGTCAAGAGAGAATATTTGCCGATCCGCAGTTTCGAAGATTTTCGCAAGTACATAGAAACCTAAAACTGCGCCGAAATCCCAACTTCGCGTGTAACGCGGCGGCAGCAGGGACAAAATGGGCAGCACCAGCACCGCGTAAACCTGCACTGCCGCATAAAATCGCAAATCTCCAGCTCCAACCGCTTCGGTGTGCCACCACCACACCACGCTGCCCGTGCCGATCAGCAGGAGCACCGGAAGCAAATAGAAACCGGCTGGCACGCTCACCCTTTCCGAAATCATCGCGGATACCAAGCCCATGAAGGCCAAGGTCATCGGCAGGCGGTCCCAGACCAACCGTCCGTTGTCTGGAGCGAGATGGTAATAGCTCGAGCCGAAAGCGGTGAGCAACAATCCAAGAAAAACCAAGATATACGCCCACCGTTCGCGCGGATCGATGAATTGCTCTCGAGCCCGCTGTCCATTCAAGAAAACCAACCCCCATGCGCCAGCCACCGCGAAGAGCAGGTTCGAAGCCACGTCTCCAAAATTATGAATTCCAAGCCAGGCGCGCTGATCGGCAAAATTATGGTAGGACTGAGGCTGAGGAACGCGAGGCACCAGCGCCGCCGTAGCCCCCACGGCAATCGTAAACGCGATTAGGATCCACACGCCTCTTCGCCGAGAAATCAATCCGCCCTCGCTACATGCCGAGCTGCCCTTGCTCAGGACGCAGTTTAATAAATTCCTAACAAACTCCTCAGGATTTTCTTGCCCTTCTGTCTCTAATCTGCTGCTTGTGCGGACAGCGCATTGCTATCCGCAGTAAGTCAGTCAAAGAAGCGAGCGAGACATGTCAGCTACCTTATTTTTGGCGTTTTGCATTCTGGGATGTGACTTCCTTCTCTACGCCTTGTTCCAATGGACCTACGGAGAAAAACGCAGAGGTCTCTCCCGCCGTTGGCGCGCCCCGAAGACCGCCATGAATCAGCCGGATCCCCGGCCATTTTTAGTGTCTTCGCACAAAGGCGCAGCGGGGGGAGCCCATGATTTCCATCGCACGCGCCTGCGTGCGGCAAGAAACGAGCCCAGCGCACTTGGGCAATATAGTATTGAATTGCGAGCCCACCGACGCATTGCCGCGTCTCTCGCGCAACGCAAACACTAAACCACATCGGCCGGGCAGGCTTAACGCAGAATCCTAGCGCCGCGGCGCCAATTTTCCCGTCATCCACAAAGCGATTTCTTGAGTTCTATCGGGCGGGAGGGAAAATCTGTACCTGGCGGCGCGCAGGCGGCTAGTGCGCCGTAGGCTCCGCCGCCGGATGCATGCCATGTTGCGGCACTTCGTGGATGCCACGCGCAGGCGGCTCGATGCGCTGCCGGTAGAAATGATCGAGCGGTATCCGCCCTTTCCCAACGGGATAGGCTTTCTCAATGGCTTTCGTAGCGTACGCTTTCGCGAGTGTCGCTGCTTCGAGCAGTCCGCGGCCCACGGCCAAGTGCGCGGCCAGCGCGGATGCAAAGGTGCACCCTGTCCCATGCAGTTGCTCTTCGTTCACACGTTCCCCGGGCAGCGTCACCATCTCCGTGCCGTCAAACAACACGTCCGTCGGCCGCCCCATGTGCCCGCCCTTGACGATCACCGCGCGCGCGCCCATCTCCACAATCTTTCGCGCCGCCGCTTCCATATCGGCCACATCTTTAATCGTCATACCCGTCAGAATCTCGGCTTCCGGCACGTTTGGCGTAATCACGCTCGCGCGCTTCAACAACTCCGCCGCGATGTATTTCACTCCGGCAGGGTCCAGCAACTCTCGGCCGCTCGACGATTTCATTACCGGATCGTGCACTACATGCGCGAATGTATGCGCATCCAGAAATTCCGCCACGGTCGCAGCATTCCCGCGATTCCCCAGCATCCCGATTTTCACCGCTGCGATGTTGCAATCTTTCGCCAGCACTTCGAGCTGTGCCTTCAGCGTCGCGCTGGGAATGTTATGTACATCTTCCACGCCCTGCGTGTTCTGCACCGTCAGCGAAGTAATGGCCGCCACGCCATAACATCCATGCGCCGCAAACGTCTTCAAATCCGCCGCCGTTCCCGCGCCGCACGACGGGTCAAATCCGGAAATCGTCAGCAAAATCGGTGGCGCGGCATGTGTATGTCCGTTCGTGCTCATTTTTCGTGCTTCGCAGCACCCCTCGAAGAAAATAGCCGGTCGCGCCACGCAGGCGCACCGGCAATTGTGAATGTACGCGCGCTATTTCCTTCGCGCAAGTCAAAAATTAGGTATTGGCGGGATCCACTCGGACTGGAGAGACGTTTGAGGCGCAAGTGGGTTCTAGCGGCAAACGGTGTTGAGTTTATCGAGCGGCTCTTCGGCATGCGGCGGATAATCCAGGTGCTTGCTCTCCACCATTTGCTCGAGCAGCGTTCCGCCAGTGCTTAAGGCCGCGTCGGGGTCGGTTTGGTAGGCCGGGTCGTCTTCCGCTTCTTGCAGCGATATATACTCGAAGCCTTGCCTATGCAACGAATCCAGAAGCGCTGGAAGCATAACGCTGTCAAACGCCCCGATATGCAGCAGCAGCACATGCCGGATGTCTCTCCCAAACAGCATCACCGCCATTTTTTGCGCTAGCCCGACGTACTCCACAGCCATGTTCAAGTAGCTTGTCTTCAGCCATTCGACCGCTTGCGCATCATGTTTTTCCATGCAACGCGCATAAGGGTCGTTCCATGCCCAATCTTGAAAATCGATGGTGACCTGGGCCACCCGGTAACCGCGCTCGCGCAGATATTTTCTGATTGCGTGTCTTTTTTCGAGTGTGTCGCCCTCGTTCAAGTACGGATAGCGGAACCAGTGCCAATCACGCCCGCCCATGAAGCCCTCCAGCGTGCCTTCATTTAGCGCGATGTCCTCTTCAAACGCGCTTACGGTATTCGGTGTGATGTCCATGTGCGAGTAAGTGTGATTGCCCAGCAGAAATCCGGCGTCGGTCCAGATTTTCAGAACGTTGGCCTTGTCCCAGGCAGTATCGAGCTTGCTGGCATTCACAAAGCCATAGACCGGCGGAACTCCCTTCGCCTTCAAAGCGGCAATCATGTTCTTGGCGATTTCGGATCGCGTCATTCCGGGGGGCATGTTGCCATGCGTGGGCAGGTCATCCACGGTGATGGCGATTTTGCCGCGATATTGGGCGTTTGCGGGGCCTGCGAGCAAGCAAATCAATAGCGCGAGATTCCACCAGCGCGCGAGAGGAGCAACTTTCTTCAAAGGAATGGCCCGGAGTCTTCCGTCGTCTGGCAGGCTATCGAGCGGCTATCAAGGAAACAGCCCGCGAACTAGCGTGGCTTCCGCCACACGTCCTACCGCAAGAATCATCGCGCCCGCCCGTGGCGGCACGTGATGCTTCCGCATCGTCTCCACCATTTCGTGGAACGCCCGCACCATGCTCTTTTGCAAACGCGCGTTCACTTCTTCGGCGTCCCACATGAGCCCTTCCATGTTTTGCACCCACTCGAAGTAGCTCACGGTCACGCCGCCGGCATTGGCCAGAATATCCGGCAGCACGGTGATCCCGCGCCGCGCCAAAATCTCATCCGCGTGAGGAGTCGTCGGCCCGTTGGCGGCTTCGGCAACAATCCGTGCCTTAATGGCTTCCGCGTTGTGCAGCGTAATCACATTTTCGAGTGCCGCGGGCACCAGGATGTCGCACTTCATCGCCAGCAAATCATCGTTTGAGATGCGCGACGCCCCAGGCATCCCCACTACCGTCCCCGACCGCTCCTTATACCGAATCGCTTTGATCGGGTCGATCCCGCGCGAATTCGTGACCCCGCCCCGCGTATCGCTCAGCGCGATAATCTTCGCCTTTTTCTCAGCGAATAGCCGCGCCGCCGTAGCGCCGGCATTGCCAAATCCCTGAATCGCCACCGTCGCGCCGCGCAGCGGAATTTTCTTCAGCTTGCACGCCTCTTCCACCACATACAGCAGCCCGCGCGCCGTCGCCTCGCTCCGCCCCTCCGACCCGCCTATAGAAACCGGCTTGCCTGTCACCACTCCGTGCACGGAATGCCCCACCGTCATCGAGTACGTGTCCATGATCCACGCCATCGTCTGCGCGTCGGTGTACACATCGGGCGCCGGAATGTCCATCGTCGGCCCGATGATGGGCAATATCTCGCTCGCATACCGCCGCGTCATGCGCTCCAACTCGGTCTTCGACATCCGCTTCGGGTCGCAGATCACTCCGCCCTTAGCCCCGCCGAACGGCACGTTCAGCACGGCCGTCTTCCACGTCATCCACGCCGCCAGCGCCTTCACTTCGTCCAGCGTCACGTTCGGGTGATAGCGAATTCCGCCCTTGCCAGGCCCGCGCGAAATATTGTGCTGCACGCGAAATCCGGTATGGACTTTCACCTGCCCATTGTCCATTTTCGTGGGAATGGAAACTTCCAGCACGCGCTTGGGCGTCCGCAAAATCTGCCGTAGTCCCGGCTCCAGCTTCAAAAACTCCGCCGCCATATCAAACTGGATCTGCGCGATGCGAAACGGATTCAAGTCCTCTCGCGGAGCGATGCGCGGCACCATCGGCGGTGCGCCAATCTGTCTTAGCGGCCCTGTGGGCTTTGCGACCGTGGCCATCGGCGTCGGTCCTTTCCTCTTCGCGTCTAGTCTCGACTTCTATTCGTGTAAATTTTCAACTGCCCGGGGCCTGTAACTCTTTTAAGCGCTTGCTGCCTTCCTCTGGATGCTCTTCACATACTCGTCCCGGCATTCCACCGAGCAAAAATTCACCAACTCTCCGCTCTCGCGCAGCGGAATCGAAAGCTCCTCTGCCACATGCATCCCGCAAACCGGGTCGCGCACCAATTTCCGCGCCGCCAATCCGCCTTGCGTGTTCTCCGGCGCCGGCCCTACGCCAGCCCCGTCGCCAGCCGCATTTTGATCCGTCTGCGCCGGCAACGCTTCGCGAAGCATCCACCTCGCCAGCCGCCGCAGCAAAGCCACGCTCCACGACACGATCAGCACCCAAAACAAAAATCTCATCACCCTGCCCAGAAAGTTCATTCCTTCTTCCAGCTTTTCCAGCGTAAGACGCTTCTACCTACGACCCCAAACTGCGCTGAGGCCCAATCCCCATTTTTCGCTCGTTCGGGATCACTTCTCATCTTGCGGCCCGTAAATCCCCCTGGGTCCGCACATTGCTGTGACAAATAGTACTGAGGCGAGTGTATGCAAGGCGAAAAGGCAGGTCAAACGAAAAGCTCTACTTTCAACACTTTGCGCGGCTTCTTGGATGCCGTAATTAACCGCTCAAAACCTCCATTTTCATCTAAACCGTTTAGTTTCAATGTATTAAGGAGAGTAACACCCGCGCGGCAGGCAGGACGCCTAAAGCCCAACTCTTTAGTCACCAAGCCTCGCCGGAGGTCCAATCCTTCACTTCCTCTTCATCCTCTGCTTTCTTTACCTCCTTACTTCCTTACTTCATTACTTCGATTCTTTCTGTCCCCATATACGGCCGCAACACCTCCGGCACTATTATCGACCCATCCGCCTGCTGATAATTCTCCACCACCGCGATCCACGTCCGCCCCACCGCCAGCCCCGACCCGTTCAGTGTGTGCACAAAATCGCTTTTCCCTCCGCCTTTCGGCTTGAATCGTATCCCCGCACGCCTCGCCTGAAACGCTTCGCAGTTCGAGCACGACGAAATCTCGCGAAACTCTCCGCTCGACGGCAGCCACACCTCGATGTCATACGTCTTCGCCGACGCAAATCCCATATCCCCCGTGCACAGCAGCATCGTCCGGTAGTGCAGCCCCAGCTTCTGCAAAATCGTCTCCGCATTCGCCAACAACTTCTCATGCTCCTCGTAACTCTTCTCCGGGTGCGTAAACTTGAACAGCTCCACTTTCTGAAACTGGTGTTGCCGCAAAATCCCGCGCGTATCTTTCCCCGCCGCTCCCGCCTCGCTCCGGAAACACGCCGTCCATGCCGTCACGTTGATCGGCAGCTTCTCCTCCGCTAGCGTCTCGTCGCGGTGCAAATTGTGCAGTTCCACTTCCGACGTCGGCGTCAGCCAAAAATCCGTATTCTCAATCTTGAATAAATCCGCCGCAAACTTCGGCAATTGCCCTGCTCCCATCAGCGACGCCGTATTCACCAAAAATGGCGGCAATATCTCCGTATACCCGTGCTCGCGCGTGTGTACATCCAGAAAAAAGTTCGCCAGCGCCCGCTCCAGCCGCGCACCCCATCCTTTGTAGACCGCGAATCTCGCGCCGGTAATCTTGGCCGCTACGCCAGTGTCCAAGATTCCCGCACGTTCGCCCACTTCCCAGTGCGGCTTCGGCGCGAAGTCAAACTTCGGCGCCGTCCCCCACCGCCGCACCTCCACATTTTCTTCCGCGCTGTGCCCCACCGGCACCGACGCATGCGGCACATTCGGAATCGTCATCAACAATTCGCTCTGCGTTGCGTTCAATGCCGCAATCCGCTCGTCCGCCGTCTTAATTCGCTCGGACACGCTCTTCATCTCGCCAATCAAGCCGTCCGCGTTCTCTTTCGCCTTCTTCAGCCGCGCAATCTCGTCGCTCGCCTTGTTCCTCTGCGCCTTGAGCTGCTCCGTCGCCGTAATCAACTCTCTCCGCTCTTTATCCAGCGCGCGAAATCCCTCCAAATCCAGCGCTGCCCCGCGCTTCTTCGCCATCTCCGCAAACACATCCAAGTGGTCTCTGAAATAGTTCAAGTCATGCATAGTCGTAGCAGAATACCGTAATCCCCGCATCCCTTGTAGGGGCACGATGCACCGTGCCCCTCTTTCTTTTTCCTGCTTTCCTCGTCTACCCCCGCCGCCTGCCGCGCACCAGCCCGCCCTGCGCCACCGCGATAAAATAGAGCATCCGGCAACCCTATCGGGAGGAACGCTCGCTTTCCCAGTCCTTTTGAAAGGGTTCCCGTCGGCCGGCTGAGCAGTCAGCTGAAATCCAGCGCGCACAATATCGGCCCCGTAGCTCCGCTCTCCTCCGTAAAACACAAGAATGTAGTCCAGCGAACATCTCACCGTCCGCGCTGGCCATGGCGCAATGTTGTCCGGCAGGTACAGCAGAAAGGACTTCCGTTCTTCTGCGCCGAGCGCCCGCTGATTCTACGAGGCTCCAACACTCTCGGCGGGACGCACCCCTCCGAGATAATCGAACAAAGCTGTTTTGCCGGAGCCGTTCGGCCCGATGAGTCCAAGAATCTCTCCCTGCCAGATCGAAAAGAAAACATCGCTCTCTGCCGTCAGGGCGCCGTATTTTTTCGTTAGATTCGTGACTTGCCCCTGCGAGTTTTTAGCAGAATCCGAGGCGTTGGAAGCATCATTCGTTTTCGGCCACTGGCATATTGGGCCGCCAATTTTGCGAAATATTCTTGGTCTCAGACAAAGAGAGAATCGTGGACGCGCAATAACTTCGCGGCGTGCCTTTAGAATTGCAGCCGCAGCGAAAATTGCATCGAGCGCGCCGGCAGTTGGTTCGTGATTCCGGTCAACGGTTGCCCCAGGGAGCCGCTGGGAGTCGGGTTGTTGCCATAAACTCCGTTGTAGCCCACGAAATTCGCGTGGTTGAACACATTGAATGCTTCGGCGCGCGCTCTCACTTGAAGGCGGTCCTTGATCGGGAACTCCTTTTCGACAAAGGGGGCAAAATCGTATATCGGCCTTCCACGTCCCGCATTGCGGCCCACTACCACGCCGTTAATGACCGGGCGGTCTGTCGTCCCGCCGGTGTCGCCGCTATTCGTCGTGCCCGTGGTGTAGTTGAATGGCAATCCGGACGCCAGCGTTGCGTACCCGCCCAGATGGAATCCCCACGGCGCGCTATACGTCCCGCTCAGCACGAACCGGTGCCGCTGATCGAAGAGGGCGTTGCCTTTCTCCTGGTCTCCTGTGAAGTTGGGATCGTTCGGGTTTTGCCCGGTCGCATCCGGATCGACGTTGTCGATCGTGTGCGAATAAACGTAGCTCGCGAGCATCGCGAACCGGCTGGAAAACTGGTGGTTCAAATTGACATTCAACGAATTGTAGAGCACAAAGCCGTTGTTCACATCCGAAGTAATCACACCATAAGCCGGCTGCGGCGGGTTTGCTGCCGTCGGGTTGCACGCCACTCCCTCATCCGCATAGAACTGAACCCACAACAGACGCGTGCAATTAGCAGCCTGGGGGCTGCGAGTTTGGCCTTGCATAGTCCTGATAAACGGCGTTGGCGGATCGACGTCCAGCGGTCGCACCACCTTCAACGTATGCGATCCAAGATAGTCCACGCTCAACACCCAGCCCCTTGCCACCTGGCGTTCCACACCGAAAGTCCACTGTTCCGAATAAGGATTCAACAAAGCATTGGGATAGCCAATCAAATCGGCCACGGGAAAGAATTGGTTGTAGTAAGCGCTCCGCCCTGGCCGGATATAGATTGTGCGCACCGGTTCAACGGCACCGGCAGGGAAGGCTGGCAGCGGCACGTCCGCGACACTCGTTGGGAAACCAATCTGGCCCGGTCCCGCTGAATAATTAAAGACCCCCGTCGGACCACCAAGAGCGTAGTTGGCTTGCGAATTATCCACTACTTGCGCGTAGTAGATGCCGTAACCGCCGCGGATCACAGTCTTGCCTTCGCCTCTCCAGTTGTATGCGAACCCAACCCTCGGCGCGAAGTCTTTGCGCGCGTCCGTGAAGGTCTGTTGCTCGTAACGCAGCCCTAGATTGAGCGTCAGATCGTTGCGCACCCGAAAGTCGTCTTGCACGAACACCGACCATAGTGTGTCATCCACGGTGTAGTTTGCGTTTCCGTAGCTCTGCGTGTAGGTGCGGACATTCGAGATGTCGTCTAGGTATGCCGAACTTTCGCAGAAAGCCGCCGTGTTCGTGCACGTGTTGTAATTCAGTTGTCCTAGGAAGATGGGTCCGCCGAACTCCTTGCTGTCCCCTCCGTTGTGCGCGTGGTTGATATCCGCGCCGAATTTTATCTGATGCCTTCCCAGCGCCTTCGAAATCGTATCGTTCGCTCCATATTGCCGGTTCAATAGCAGCGCTGATTGCGATGTGCCGCTCGTGAATGTCCCCACCGACGTGATTGGTACGACGAATTGCGTCCCGTAGACCACCGGGTCAAATTCCGTTATTGGCGAAGCCAGTTGGAACTGAATGTGTGCGGAGTTCACGAGGGTCGGCGACAGTACAGCCGTCTCGCCCAGCTCCGTGGTGTAAGTGCGCCGGCGGAAAATTCGGTCCACTGTTGGAAGGCTGTTTCCCCCCACGGTGCCGTTCGGGTTCGTGTCGTGGAAACTGTCCGTGTTCGCGCGGAAGAACAACGTGTTGTTCTCATTGATCTGATGATCGATCCGGAGAAGCGTCATCCAATCGGCATAATGCCCGACGTACACTCCCGGATCGACCGGAGAGGTCACCGGAGAACCGCGATTTTCCCGGCTGTATTCTCCTGAAAAATAGAAGAAAGTCTTTTGCACGTGCGGAACGGGCCCGGAGAAAGAAGCGCCGAGCTGCCCGAGAGAATCCGTAACGATCTGATTCCCGCTCGTCGCCGATGTCGTTGTGAAGCCCGCCAACTTTGCGCCCAGGTCGCTCGGTCTCCACACTCCAAATAGATCGCCGTGATACTCGTCGCCTCCCGATTTGGTGACGATGTTCACCACGCCGCCTGTGGTCGCTCCGAATTCGGACGAGAAGGCGTTTTCCAGCACCGTCATTTCTTGCACGGAATCTCTCGGAACGTTCGTGAAAATCGTCTGCCGCCCCCAACTGTCGTTTCCCGTGATGCCATCCACGACCCACGCTGTCTGGCGCCTCCCAGAACCGTTCGTCGTGAACAGATCCTGATTCATAAACACGTCGCCTTGGTTGATCGCAGGGCGGTTCGCCGCATTCAACAGCGGCAGATACGTGATCCTGGAATTGGGCAGCGGCATCTGTTGCAGTTGTTCTTGCCCAAGGCGGTCCCCAAGTTGTGGTCCGTCTGTTCGAATGTCTCCCGCCGCCCCGGTCACCAGGATTTCCTCTTTGACCCCGGTGACGCCTAGCTGCAATTGCACGTCCGCGGTGGTGCCGCCGACCAGCGTAATTTCGCGGCTCACTTCCGCGAATCCCTGTTTGCGTGCGACAATCGAGTAGTTCCCAATCGACAAACCCGAGAAAACAAAATTCCCCGAAGAATCCGTCTGCGCCGTGCGCGCCGCGCCGATGAATTTGTTCGTGACCGTGACGTCCACGCCAGGCACGGCGGCATGGTTTTGATCGAGGACTTGGCCGCGAATGCTGGCGGCGTCCGGAGTTTGCGCGCTCAGCGAGGCCGCGGCGGTAAGAAATAACAGCAAGAATATCTTGCAGATGCGAGGCATTGGCACCGGTCCCAGTAGGAATTTTGCAAATCGACAAAGACGGAAAAGTATCCCAAAGGACTCGGCTACTACCACAAATAGTATTCTTTTTGCCCTCCGCTCAGTTCCATCCGAGAGTAGTGGTGCTTGAATTCCTCCTCGAATGAACCACCCCAATTTGTGTTTTTGGAGGATCGGTTAACTCGATTTCGCATCATCTACGACCATTGGTAGTAGATGACTCCTTCCGGTAGTCTCCTGCCTCCTATGAAATCCCTCTTACTCCGATTAAAATTTGGCGCTCTGCGCAGCGGTGCGTTTGTCTCTTTCCTCCTCTTCCCGTGCGCATTACTAGCCCAAAATCCCCGCGGCGCTCTTCGCGGCACTGTTCAGGACACTAGCGGCGGCAGAATCTCCTCCGCGAAAGTAGTCGTTCAAGCGCCGGACTCTTCCCTCGAGCGCGAAGCCGCCACCGGCCCCGACGGCGACTTTCGTATCGATGATCTCTTCCCCGGTACCTATCACGTCATCGTCACAGCCGACGGATTTGCCGAGGCCGAATCCAACGTGAAGGTCATCATCAGTTCAGTTCAGGGAATCACCGTAATCCTGAAACCTCAGACCGTGCGCCAATCCGTAAGCGTTCAAGGCCAGGCATCTTCTATCACCACCCAGTCGATCGACACCGCGAGCGCCGTTCATCAAGCGATTATCACTTCGCAAGATTTGGACACCATTCCACTCGCCGCGCGAAGCTTTGCAAATATCGCGTACTTGGCGCCCGGCACCGAGCCCGTCGAGCCTTCCGATCCCACCAAAGCACGCATCACCGCCGTTTCCACTGGCGGGAGTTCCGGCTTGAACAACGATCTTTCCGTCGATGGGGCCGACAATTCCGATGACTGGATCGGCGGCTTCCTCCAGAATTTCTCTCCGGAATCCATTCAGGAATTTGCCGTTCGAACCGCCCAGGAAGACGCCGATACCGGCCGCACCACCGCCGCCTCCGTCGTCATCACCACCAAGCACGGCACCAATCAATGGCACGGCGATGAAGCTTTCTACGAACGCGCCGCTTCCCTCAACGCGCGCTTCCCGATCGAAAATCCTGCGCCCAATCCCAAACAGCCCTTCTCCCGCCAGAATTATGTCGGCACGCTCGGCGGCCCCATCGTCAAAGACAAACTCTGGTTTTTTTCCTCATTCGAATACGTCCACGAAAACGCCAGCATTGCCTACAGCCCTGAGAGTCAGACGCAATTCACGGCGTTGTCCCAGCTTGCTTCGCAGGGACTGGTCGACATCGACGGCACAACCGTTACTTCCATTTCAGTTCCCTCGAGCGTCTCCGTTCCCTTCCGCGACTATCTCGGATTGATTCGCTTCGACTGGGACCAAAGTTCGTGTTCGCAGTGGTTCTTTCGCGCCGCCGCCGATAGCTACATCACGCGCAACGCCCTCGTCCAGCAGGCCACGCTTCCTTCCACCGGCGCGACGACGCACAACAATTACGAAAACATCGTTCTCAGCAACCAGTTCGCCTTCAATCCGAATTGGGTTGGTTCGCTCGTTTTGGGTTACAGTGGCTTGCATCTCACGCAATCGCGCAATTCCGATCTCGGTTTCGCTCTTGCCTTTCCTTTCAGTTCAACCTCCGCCACTACTTCGGGGTTCGAAACGTTTGGCGACCAACAGTTCGTTACCGCCATCACCGCGTTTCCCGTCCTCCGCAATCAGGAGAAATACCAGCTTCGCTACGACGTCAGCCACGCCTCCGGCAAGCACGCTCCTCGCTTCGGAATTAATTTCATCCACGAGCCGGTTTTGAGCGGCGCGCTCACTGCCAACGCAGAAAATCTTGTTGCGCTCGTCCTGAATCCCACGGACTACACGGCCGACGCTGCGAGCGAGCAGCAATTCGCCAACGATCTGACGGTTTGCTCCGCAACGCCTTCACCAAATATCACTCCCGGCACGTCGTGTACTTCCACTCCGGATGGCGACGGCAGCTTCTCGCAAAACGTGCAGCGCCTCGGCTTCTACGCCGAAGATTCCTGGCGCGTCACGCGGAATCTCACCATCAATTATGGTCTGCGCTACGACACGACCTTCGGCCTTTTCATCGCTTCCGGCCACGACCAGAGCTTCAATCCAGCCCTCGCCGGAAACGGCATCGTTTCCGGAATTCCACACGACTATCGCAAGGCGTTCGCTCCGCGCCTCGGAATTGCATACGGCCTCGGCTCTTCGGGGAGAACGGTCCTTCGCGGAGGCGTCGGACTTTATTACAACGATCTCGCGCAAAACGGATGGGTGGAAGCTTTCAACGCGGTGAACAACTACAACATCCAGAATGCATCCGGGCCGCCATCTTTGATCGATCCGAATTACCACACGCCGTACGCTCTGCACGCAACCGCCGGGGTCGAGCATGCTTTCAATGCCAACTGGATTTTGAGCGCGGACTTTACACTGGAAACGGGAATGCACGGTTATCGCCGCTACGATTATCCTAGCGGAATTTCGGTATTTCGCAGCGACAATCGCTCGAGCTACAAAGGGCTGGCGCTGCATTTGCAGGGAAATGTCGCGAAGCGTTTGAGTCTCGTCGCGAACTACACGCTTTCTTCCGCAAAAACGTGGGGCTGCGTGCTTGGCGAACTTTTCGATTACGTCAACGGCGTTTGCGACACTTCAAATCCATTTGGCCCCGGCGATTACGGACCTTCCGGAGAAGACGTGACCCATCGCGGCGTGATCGCCGGAACTTTTCACGCGCCCGGCGGCTTCGAGCTCACCACGTTGATTCAGGCGGAAAGCGCGCGGCCGTTTGTGATCACCACGGCGGATAACAGCGCGCGCATTTCCGTGAATGGAGTGCCGACTTCGCTGGATGAATTTCGCGGAACGCCGTATATCCAAGCCGATCTGCGGGTGAGCCGGCCATTCACCTTTCACGAGCGGTGGAACGTTGCACCGTTCATCGAATTTTTCAACCTCTTCAACCGCAACAATCCCGGCGCAAACTACGTGACGAACGTAGCCGCTTTGCCCGTTCCGGCGGCGCAGGCGGCGTCCGGCAATGTGACGGACATTTGCACCAATGCGGCATGCACCACTACGACGCCAGTCACGCGGCTCAGCCAACTGGCCGTTCCGGCGGGCGGACTGGGCGATTTCTTCGGCCCCGGCACGACGGTCGGCATTCCTTTTGCCGCCCAGGTCGGCGTGCGCTTCACCTTCTGATTGCCTACTCTCCCAAAACGGCAACTCAGAAGGTGAAGCGCAGCGGGGAAGTGCGTCCGCTACAGAAAACTCAATCAGACTCCCACAATAGCTAGATACCTCTTACAGCGAATCGTGGCTGCGCAGGCCGTGAATCCGCAGGTCGATCAGGTCGTCGATGGACGGATCTTTGTAGCCGTGGGCGCGAGCTTCCTTCACAAAATCGGCGTCGACGCCATGGATGCGCATGGAGACGAGATCGTCCGGCGAGATTTTCGGGTAGCCTGCGTCTTTCATGCTGCGCACAAATTCTGGGCTGACCCCGTGAATGCGGAAAGAGACAAGATCGTCCGAGGAGATATCTTTTTGCACGAGCTGCTGCATTTGTTCCGTGAATTCGGGGCTTACGCCATGAATGCGGAAAGCGACGAGGTCATCGACGGCGAGTTTGCGGCCGAGCAAAGCGCTCATCGATTTTGAAAATTCCGGGCTGGCGCCGTGGATGCGCATAGCTACGAGATCATCGGCGGAAACATCTTTCGAGACGGAATTCTGAACGCCGCGGACGAAATCGGGCGAGACACCGTGAATGCGGAAGGCGACGAGCTGATCGACATCGAAGCGCTTGCCGAGAAGCGAATTGATTTCTTTGGTGTCGTCCGGATTGACGCCGTGAATGCGCATGGCGACCAGGTCGTCGGCGGAAGGCTTTCCGGGGAGAACGTCGATCATGGCCTTGGTAAATTCCGGCGAGACGCCGTGGATGCGAAACGCGACGAGATCATCGGCAGAAGGCTTTGCCGGCAGGAGTTGCAGCATGGCGCGGGCAAATTCGGGCGAAACGCCGTGAATGCGGAAGGCAACCAGCTGGTCGGGATCCTGATGGGGGTAGCCGGCGTCAGCCATGTCCTTCACGAACTGCCGGGAGACGTCCTGCATGATGAAGGCGAAGAGCTGTTCATTCGAGAGGGCCGAGTAGCCGAGGGCTTTCATTCCTTGAACGTAATCCGGGCTGGATGCAAAACTGAATTTGCCGGTGCCTTCGCCATCGCGGAAGCGGCCGTCAAAGCTGATGGTTCCGGCGTCGCGACGCAGCTCGAAATGGACCGGGGAATCTTTTGCCGTGGCGAAGCTGGCGTCGAGGCCAGTGAAATCGGAGAGCTTGTGCGAGTTGCCCCAGCGGTTGTGGTGTCCCCAACTGGAGCGATCGAGCTCGAGCTGGACGCAGGGGCCGTCGGATGTATTCGTGATTCTTGCCGACCAGTCGCCCTGAATGCTGTCGTCGGCGCGGCTGCGCAGCGGGCGCATGGTCAGGACCGCGGCCGCGAACATTACGACTCCGAGCGCCATCATGAATTTACGCATGGACATCACCTCCGCACCTGTGAAGACGCGCGAGCGGGAATTTTGTTCCATGGGGACCGAAAGTCGAAAATGGAAATTGGAAACCCGAAGATCGAAGATAAGAAGCGCTGGGCTGGGAAGAGGGGCCCCCCCCCCGGGGGTTTTTTCGGAACTGTTCATTCTACAGGGCTTTAAGTCCTTTGTTTTGAAACTACGCATTCTAAAGGGGTTAGGGGCGAATTTTGGAGAACTGAGGAATCTAAAGGGGATAGAGGTTAGTGGCGAGTGGTCAGTGGCTAGCGACGGCAAAGAAGCGGGTCCCTTCCGACAAGGTCGAGACCTTCGGTCATTTTGTAGGGGATGACATGCGGAAGGAACGGTATCTCGCGCAGGGACGCTTAGAGCGCAGAGACGAGAGAAATCGGGCGAGGGGAGGATGGATGGGCTGGTCGTCGAACTGGACCCTTGGTAGCTCAGGGCAAACATGAAAGATTGTACCAGACTTAGTTACTGGTTGTCAATAGTGTTGTTGTTTACTCAGAAGGTTATTCGAACGGGGAGGGGCGGATGGGAAGGGGAGTGGCGGAAGTGGAGAGGATTGAGGGAGTTGGCGGGACTGAGACGGTTTGGTGAGGCTGTGGAAATGTGTGGAAAAGTCAAAACATACAACCTTGATCTACAAAAGCGTGGCACTCCCCCAGATCAAAAATATGCGCCGTGGCTTGCCACCCTCCCACAAGTCAACTCTGCTCAACTTGCGAGCTGTTAATGCGAGACGAAAAGGGAAGGGTAAGTTTTCGTTAAGAATGCAAACACACCGGAACTCGGCAACACGCGTTCAAGAACAAACGTATCAAGCGCACCCGCGGCGATGCCCACAATGGGATTAATCAATCCAACCACGGTCGTAGCCGCAAGGCGTATTGTTTTTCCTGCGCCGCCACGTATGAGGAAACCAAGTCGGTTTCTTATTCCGCCGAGCATGTCGCGAATCTGATCGTCGCTGAGCTCTTCTAGCTTAGAGAGCCAGTCCCGAAATTCGGCCAATTCAGGACTCTCGCGTGCTGCTAGTAATCGTTCGACATCGACTCTTTTCCCCGGGACAAGCTCAGGAAAATCCAAAATCGTAGCTACTCTCCCGAATTGCTCTTCGGCGGTTCTGGGATTGAAGGGCTTGATGATTCCCGCTAATTTCCCAAACAGTAGCGAAGCGTCAGATTCTGCGAATCCCGTAATCGCAGAATAGGCTTCCATCTCTGCAATTCTGTGGTTGATGTGTCCGACGGCGGAAACGGCTTGGTTGAGAATGTCGTGGGTATCCTGCTCGGAAATCCGAAAAATTTTTGGAATATCACTGATGACCCGAAATGTACGTTTTTCTACTTCTTCGACCGTAACGTCGACCGGTGCGGCGGCGATGCCAAACCGATTCTTGATGCGTTCGTTTGTGGCAATTCGCAGTGCGGGTGTCCCAGTACGGAGATCGGTCTCAAGTTGATCAAGAACTTTCTGCATATATTCGGATGGCGGCCGGACTAGCTTCGCTAGGACAATGCCTTCTACGGTTTCGCGGTCTACATTTTTTAGACCAGGCACGCCTTGCAGCGCCCGCAACTCTGATCTGAGGAATGCTTCACGGTTTTCGATTTCGTATTTACCAAAACTGAAGTGACAGAACGGCAGGGCTCGAACTCCGTTTTTAGCAAGGGGGCTTATGATGCCGCTGATCTCGCAGCTTATCTTTAGGACGTCGGAGGCAACCAATTGCAGGAACCCATCCTTGCCGAATGCGCGGACAAGATAGGGCAGCTCCCGAAGACGGACCGATTTTATGGTGACGCTTTCAAATAGAAGTAAGCGCCTAAGCAATCCCTCTATATCAGCCCCAGAAACGTTTAGTCCGGAACGGATGGCGACTTCCCCCAAAACGTGTTGACGAATGCTCACTGTTTAAGAATACCTCTCAGCCATCCTACCACTCGCGCGGCGACACCTGCCGCCTGCCAAAACCCCTCTTGACGCAGCGCGTGCGAGTCACAGCTCCTAATCAATTGGATTTTCTGGTTTTCGCGATCGAAATGGCGCGGGCCAGCAATGAAGCGATGAAATTTTCGAAGCACAATTCCGGAACTGGCTCTCGATAGTACCCTCGAAGGCCCTTTTTTGAATCGGAGAGCAGGAAGCAAGCGGAGTCGTATAGGCGCTCGCGCACTAGCTTTGTGAGCAGGATTTCGTAGCGCTTTCCGTAGGACGCGTCTTTGAATTCCGGAAAAACTTTGAAATGCGGTTCTCGGGCTTTGACGGGGCTCATTGAGCCTGGGGCTTCCTCGAGGAGCATCATGTAGCCGAGCCAGGGGCGAGAAGACGGCTTGAAGGCGCCTTCGCGATAGGCGGCCCAGATGTCGGTTGCACTGCCTATGGCTTCTTCAGTGCGATTGTTGTAATTGTTTCCGAAGGATCCAACTTGCGACTTGAATTCGATCCCGCCGATAAGTTCACCGTCCGAGATAACCAGCAAGTCCCACTTTTTCTCCGGGCGATACCATCCCGGTATCTCGACGGCCGTTCCGCAGAAAACCTGTGTCTTGGGGAGACCGTTTGCCGACAAATAGTCACGGACCAGGTGGACAAAGCCGTTCATCTGCTGGCCGCCCGTTACCGCTGTTCTCGCACCAGCGTCGCGGGAACCTGACTTGGAACCCTGATTCTTGGCTTGTCTATGGCGCGTCAACCAGAAATGCTTGATTGCCCGGCGCAGGTCTTTATCGATCGCGGGATGAAGTGCCATGTCCGCGGTTAATCGGTATGTGCCGAGTGAATAGCCGCCTTGCTGAAGAGAGAGGACGTGTCTTCTGAGATGCGCTTTTGGGCCAGCTTGTAATAGTAGCGGTCTATTTCGAATCCAATGCTATTTCTTCCCCATTTCGAAGCGGCTACCGTGGTCGTGCCGGTACCCATGAAGGGATCGAGAACCGTGTCCCCAACGAAACTGAACATCCTGACTAATCGTTCGGCGAGCTCGATGGGATAGGGTGCGGGGTGTTGCTTCGTCGATGCTCCGGTGACGCCGCTCCAGATTTGCTGGAACCATTTTTTGTGATTCTCGACCGAGATCACGCTTAGGACTTTCGTGGAAATATCAGGAGAGCGATATCCCCCGGGCTTCCTTTCCATCAGGATGAATTCGATGTCGTTTTTGATGACGGAATTTGGCTCGTAAGGCTTCCCGAGAAAAGATGAGCCACCTTCGACCTCGTACGCGGCGTTGGAGATTTTGTGCTAGATGATCGGCGCGAGGTTGTCGAAGCCGAGCTTTCGGCAGTGCTCCTGGATAGAGGAATGGAGAGGCACAACGGTGTGTCGCCCGCCGTTTTCTCTTCGGGAGAGGCAGACGTCGCCGACGACGCAAATTAATCGGCCGCCGGGGACTAACGCTTGGAAGCAGTGCTTCCAGACCTTGTCTAGTTCGCCGAGAAACTGGTCGTAATCTTCGATGTGACCAAGCTGGCCATCCGAGTCACGATATTCCTTGAGCGTCCAGTAGGGAGGGGATGTCAGTACCAGGTGAACGCTGTTGGGCTCTAGCCCCGGCATTTCACGCGCGTCCCCACGATGAAGGGAGTGCGAGGTGGGAACCTGATGGACTGCACGCTCAATGAGACGGATGGATTGCAGGTCCTTGGCGATGCGGGGGATAGCGGTCTGCGGGTCGCCGAGCTGGGCGAGCTCCTCAGGGACATAGCGAGAGAGGTCCGCACCCTCACTCGCTGGCATATCTTGTTGAAACTTGCTCTTGGCGGCTACGTGCATTGTCTGCGGCTATTATCCACGATTCCTCGCTTGCATAGAAGAGTCGCAGATGACGGGGGAGGCTTTGCGGTGAGCGGCGGCGACGAGGAAGAGAGATTTCGCCGCCCACAAGGAAACGTGAGCGATGAGGCAGCGGTTCTCGCTTCATGGGCCGACATCATCGCCGGAACGATGATGAAAGAAAATGCATCGACCGACGTCGTTATAGACGAAGTGACGGTGAGGTGCGCGTTGTGAGACGCGACGGGATGCCCGGTGCGTCCAAACGTAAATAATGGCCAATTTGGCGGGCTTTTTTCGAATAAAATCACAAGGGGGGAATCGCCATGATTGGGAATCGGTCTTTGCCAACGGACACGGTTTTGCCGCATGTGGAGTATCAGGAATTGGGCGGGGCGATTGAGTGGCTGGGGAATGCGTTTGGATTCGAGGAGCATTACCGGTATGGGGAGCCGCTGAGCGGGGCGCAGGTGCATTTGGGGAATGCGTGGATCATGGTGAAGCAGGCGAAGGCGGGGTGCGCGAGCCCGGCGAAACTGGGGTATGGGACGCAGAGCTTGACGGTGTTTGTGGAGGATGTGGAGGGGCACTACCGGAGGGCGAAGGCGGCGGGGGCGAAGATTTTGGAGGAGCCGCACGAGACGATGTATGGGGAATTTCAGTACGCGGCGGAAGACTTGGACGGGCATCATTGGTTGTTTTCGCGGCACGCGCGGGATTTGAGTCCGGATGCTTGGGGAGCGACGATTACGAAAGCAGCTTACCGGCTGGCATTTTTGGCACGGCCGCGCTTTTGTTTTGTCGAGATTCCGGCGAAGGATATGCATCGGTCGGCGGATTTTTACGAGAAGGTGTTTGGGTGGAACATCCGGCACCGAGAGAGCGAGAGGCCGAGCTTCGATGATGCGACGGGAAATGTGAGCGGAGCGTGGATTGCGGGGCGGGAGAGCGCGCGCGAGGCGGGGTTGCTGGCGTATGTGTGGGTGGACAATATTGATGCCACACTTGCGAAAATCGCGGCAGAAGGAGGCGCAGTTGTTGAGAGTGCGCATGCGGACTCGCCAGGCGGGACGAGCAAGATCGCGACGTTTCGAGACCCGGCGGGAAATTTGATGGGGCTGTATCAAGAAACGTGAGGAGTGTGGGGCGGCAGAGCGGCCCATGTGGAAGCTTTTGAAGGTGGATGCTTGGTGTAGTACGCTCTCCGCGCCTGCGGGGGGCGACATGAAAATAAATCTGAGAGCAATCTTGTGTGGCGTGATTTGCGCGGCGGTATTTTCGCTGAGTGCGGGCGTGTGTGCGGAGGCGATTCCGCAAGCGGGTGGGGAAAAATTTGAGGTGTCGTTTCCGGCTGCGGCGCATGCGGGGGCGATCACGGGGCGCGTGTTTGTGGTGATCACGACGAAGGATAAGCCGGAGCCACGATTGGTGGCGGGAGCCTGGGGGGATTCGGGGCCGCTGTATGGCGTGGATGTGAATGGGCTGGCGCCGGAGCAGGCGGCGGTGATCGATGCGAACACGCCGGGGTCGCCGGTGCGGAGCTTGCGGGAGATTCCCGCGGGGGATTATTACGTGCAGGCGATCATGAACATTTATACAGAGTTTCACCGGGCGGACGGGCACACCGTGTGGCTGCACATGGACCAGTGGGAGGGGCAGCATTTCAACCGGTCGCCGGGGAATTTGTACAGCGAAGTGCAGAAGGTGCATTTGGATGCGGCGGCGGGATACGACGTGAAGCTGAGCTTGACGAAAGTGATTCCACCGATTGAAGAGCCGGCGGACACGGCGTGGGTGAAGCACATCAAGATCCAGAGCGCGATGCTGACGAAATTTTGGGGACACCCGATGTATATCGGCGCGATCGTGCTGCTGCCGAAGGGTTATGACGAGCATCCGGAGGCGCATTATCCGGTGATTTATGAGCAAAGCCACTTCAGTTTGCGGAACCCGCTGGGATTCAACCCGGAGAATCCGCCGATTCCTGCGGAGATGCGCGCGCGAATGGCGGACTTGAATCGCGAGTCGGGGCACGAGGTGTACGAAGCCTGGACGTCGGAGAATTTTCCTCGGATGATCGCGGTGACGTTTCAGCACCCGACGCCGTATTACGATGATTCGTACGCGGTGAATTCGGTGAACAACGGGCCGTACGGGGATGCGCTGGTGAAGGAGATGATTCCGTATCTGGAGGCGCATTTTCGAATGATTGCGAAGCCGTACGCGCGGGTGTTGACCGGGGGATCGACGGGAGGATGGGAATCGCTGGGGGCGCAGGTGTTTTATCCGGATTTTTTTGGAGGGACCTGGACGCTGTATCCGGACTCGATTGATTTTCGAAGCTATGGGACGGTGAACGCGTATGAAGATGACAACGCGTTTTTCGAGCCGGGGCATACGTGGGTGCAGGTGCCACGGTACGTCATGCGAACATCGGAGGGACAGCCGGAAATTACGATACAGCAGTTCAGCCAGATGGAGAGCGTTTTGGGGAGCCACAACCGGTCGGGGGAGCAGCTGGAAATTTGGGACGCGGCGTACGGGCCGATCGGGGAGGATGGCTATCCGAAGCCGCTGTGGGATAAAGAGACGGGGAAGATCGATCACAGCGTGGCTTCGTACATGAGGGATCACGGGTATGACTTGAGCTACAACATCCGGACGAATTGGGCGACGCTGGGGCCGAAGCTGCGGGGGAAGATTCATGTGTATGTGGGGGACATGGACAATTTTTATTTGAATTTGGCGGTGTATAAGCTGGAAGAGGCGATGAAAGAGCTGAAGAATCCGCCGTGCGATTGCGATTTTCAGTATGGGCGGCCGATGAAGGGGCATGGGTGGCAGCCGACTTCGACGGCGAATTTGGTGCGGTGGATGGCGGAGCATGTGGAGAAAAATGCGGGGGGAGAGGATACGAAGCAGTGGCATTACTAATGAAAAGAGGCAAAGGACGTAAATGAGGTAGAGGAGGTACAGGAACGGAAGGGGACGTGACCGTGCATGCGCGCGAGTTGCGCGGTATGCTGGATGAGTGTGAGTTTCAGATTGGGGATTTGGGATAGGCCATGTTCGAGAATCTGACAGAAAAGCTGCAGCGGACATTTAAGAATTTGCGTGGGCAGGGGAAGCTCACGGACGAGCACCTGGACGCGGCGCTGGCGGAGATTCGCGAGGCGCTGCTCGAAGGCGACGTCAATGTGGGCGTGGCGGACGAGCTGCTGGCGAACATTCGCGCGAAGTCGCTGGGCAGCGAGGTGATGCTGCAACTTTCGCCGGACCAGCAAGTGGTGAAGGTGGTGCGCGACGAGCTTTCGGCGATGTTGGGGAAGCACGCCAAGCCGCTGTTTGCTTCGCGGCCGCCATCGGTGTGGATGATCGTGGGATTGCAGGGCTCTGGCAAAACGACGACGACGGGCAAATTGGCGAAATGGCTGGTGGAACATGGGCACCGGCCGCTGGTGGTTTCGACGGACGTTTACAGGCCGGCGGCGCGGGAGCAGTTGGCGCAGGTGGCGAAGGCGGTGGGGACGGCACTGTGGCCCGGAGCGGGGACGGACAAGCCGGTGGAGATCGTGAAAGGCGCGATCAAGGAAGCGAAACTTTCCGCGAGCGACGTGATCCTGGTGGATACGGCCGGGCGTTTGCACATCGACGACGAATTGATGAACGAGTTGAGCACGCTGAAGAAGGAATTGCAGCCGAGCGAGATTCTGTTTATCGCGGACGCGATGATCGGGCAGGACGCGGTGCGGTCGGCGGGGGAGTTTCACAAGCGGCTCGGGCTGACGGGCGTCATTCTGACGAAATTGGACGGGGATGCGCGCGGCGGGGCGGCGTTGAGCATTGCCAAGGTATCGGGCGCGCCGGTGAAGTTCGTGGGGCTCGGGGAAAAATACGACGCGCTGGAGGGATTTTATCCGGAGCGGATTGTTTCGCGCGTGCTGGGGATGGGCGACATCATGTCGCTGATCGAGCGGGCGGAACAGACGGTTGACCGGAAGGCGGCTATCGAGCTCGAACGCAAGCTGCGCAAAGAGGGATTTACGCTGGAGGATTTTCGGGATCAACTGAAGCAGATTCGCAAGATGGGGCCGCTGGAGCAGCTTGTGGACATGCTGCCGAAGATGGGGCCGCTGCAGCATATCCCCAAGGATGCGAAGGTCGATGAGGGGAAGCTGAAGCAGGTTGAGGCGATCATCAACTCGATGACGAATCAGGAGCGGCAGGATCACAATATTATCGATGGCAAGCGGCGAAAAAGGATTGCGAAGGGGAGCGGGACGACCGTGCAGGATGTGAATCAGGTTTTGAAGCAGTATCTGCAGATGCGGACGATGATGAAGCAGTACGGCGCGATGGCGGCGCGGGCGAAGATGAAGGGGCTCGGCAAACTTGCTGGTCTGAACTGACGCTACCGTTTATTTATTCGATTTCAAATTCAAATAGAGATTCGCAGTTTTTAGGGCGAGCGCTTCGGGGTCGAGGTCGGTGCGATTCGCGAGGATGATGACGGTGAGATTGTCGTCGTTGAAGCGCTCGATGACGGTGCGGAATCCCATGGTGTTTCCGGTGTGCCACATGCGGGGATGTCCCCGGTAAGGATCCAAGAACCAGCCGAAACCGTACGAGACGAGTTTGCCGGGGTGAAGATTGTCGTCGTTGGCTTCGGCGGGCCAATGGGTAGGGGAGCCGTCAGAAAGTTTCGCGGGTGTTATCGCAGGCTGCATCTGCTTTTCGTTGAGTAGAGTGTGATTGCGCAGAGCTTCGTCCCATTTGGCGAGATCTTCGAGATTGGAATAGATGCCGCCGTCGCCTAGCGTGGCGGATGTGGAGCTTTGGTCGGTTTCTTTCAGCGTACCGCCTTCTTTTGAGTGGCCGAAGGCGCGGTTCTCGACTTCATTTTTTCCTTTTTGATAGACGATGGTGTGATCCATGTGCAGAGGCGCGAAGATGCGGGCGTGGAGAAAATTACCATAAGATTGGCCGGACGCCTTCTCGACGAATAGGCCGAGAACGACGTAGCCGGAATTGCTGTAAGACCAGCTGGTGCCGGGAGCAAATTTGCCTTTCGATTCCTTTTCGAGGAGGGAGAGCACTTCGCTGTCCTGAATCTGGTGCTCGGGCGACCAGATGGGGCCTTTGGTTCTTTCGGCGGCATCCATCAGGTCTTCGTAATCGGGCAAGCCGCCGGTGTGATTCAGAAGATTGCGGATGGTGATGTTCTTTCCGTATGCCGGAAAATCGGGAAATATTTCCGTGAGCGTTTGGTCATAGCGCAGCTTTCCATCATGGACGAGCAGCATGATGGCCATGGCGGTAAACTGTTTGGTGAAGGAAGCGAGGCGGAAATTTGCATGCGCGTCGATCTTCGCTTTCGAACGCATGTCGCGTAGACCTTCGGCTTGTGTATAGACATTCTTTCCGCGGTAACGAATTAAGAGTGCGAAACCCGGTTCATCGGGCTTCACCAGCCCTCCGAAGATGGAGTCTAGCAAACTCTTATCCGGCCCTTGGGTTTGAGCCGGGTTTTGAACAGCGGAGAAGAGGGCCACGCACAGAACGGAAATATGCATCCAAAGAATCTTGCGTCGCAAGCGGCACCCGAAAGCAACGGTGGGAGGATACCATTCTCTTGCAGCGTTCATCTCTCCGTAACACGGCTGCGCTATCAGTCTTGGTCCCCCGAGAAAGCTTATGACACGCATTGCGCTTGACGATCCGCGGTTGTATTTCAACCGGCACTTGGAGTGGCTGGAGTTCAACCGGCGTGTGCTGGAAGAGGCGCGGGACATCGGGAACCCGCTGCTCGAGCGGGTGAAGTTTCTGGCGATTACGGCCAACAACCTGGATGAATTTGTCGAGGTGCGGGTGGCAAGCTTTCTGCAGCGAATCGAACATGGCGCGCGGGAGATAAGCCCCGATGGATTGACAGCGGAACAAGAGCTTGAGAAGGTTTCGGCGGCGATGCAGGTGCTGGTTCGCGACCAATACAAATGCTGGAACGAGGAGCTGCTGCCGGCGCTGGCGAAGGAGGGGATCCGCGTTCTGCCGGTGAACGAACTCGAGGGTAAGGCGGCGCAAGCGGCGAAAACATTTTTCGAGCGGCGCGTGTCTCCGATGCTGACGCCGGTCACGGTGGATCCGTCGCATCCGTTTCCGCACGTTCTAAACAAAGCGTTGTGTATCGCGTTTCTCTTGCGGCGGCGGAAGAGAGGGAACGGGAAACCATATTTTGGGGTGGTGACCGTGCCGCGGGCGCTGCCGCGGCTCTTGCGAGTGCCTGCTTCGGACGACGGAATTCACTACGTGCCGCTTCAGGAGATTGTCTCTGCATACGCGGCCAAACTTTATCGCGGGTACGAGATCTTGGCGTCTGCTCCCTTTCGAATCACGCGGAACAGCAATCTATATCTGGAAGAAGAAGAGGCGCGCAGCTTGCTTGATGCGGTGGACTCCCAGGTATCCCAGCGGCGCAAGGGCGATGCAGTGCGCCTGGAAATCGACGCCAACGCGCATCCGGAAATAGTCGACCGGCTGATCTCGATGTTTGAAGTGCATGAATCACTTGTCTTTCGCGCGCAAGGCCCCGTGAATTTGCAGCGGCTGTTTCATTTGTATGAAGAAACGCCGCGGCCGGACTTGAAATTTGCGCCGTTCACTCCGAAGCAAGTGCACGTGGGGCACGATGCCGATTCGATGTTTGAAGCAATTCGGCGGCAGGATTATCTGCTGCACCATCCGTACGATTCGTACGACGCGGTGGTGAATTTCCTGCACACGGCGGCCAAGGACCCGCGCGTTTTGTCCATTAAGCAGACGCTTTACCGGACGAATTCGGATTCGCCGGTGGCGATGGCGCTTTTGGAGGCGGCAGGGAAAAAGGAAGTGACGGTGGTAGTGGAACTGAAAGCCAGTTTTGATGAGGCGACCAATATCCGGTGGGCGCGGAGTTTTGAGGACGCGGGAGTGCAAGTATTTCATGGGCTTGTGGGTTTGAAGACGCACGCAAAGCTCGCGCTGATCGTGCGGAACGATCCCGACGGGAAAATTCGGCGATATGCGCATCTCGGCACGGGTAATTACAATCCTTCGACGGCGCGGTTCTACAGCGATCTGAGTTTGCTGACGCACGACGAGGCCATCACCGCTGCCGTACATAACGTGTTCAATTTTTTGACGGCGTATGCAGAGCAGCCGAGTTACAAGCCGCTCCTGCTGGCACCGCGGGACATGGCGAAGACGTGCATTGCGCTGATCGACCGAGAAGCGCGGCACGCGCGGCGCAAACGGCCTGCGCGAATCATTGCGAAGGTGAACGCCGTAATCGATCCGCCGATCATTCAGGCGCTGTACCGGGCTTCGCGGGCGGGGGTGGACATCGATCTGATCGTGCGGGGACAATGCGCGCTGGTGCCGGGGTTGCGAGGAGTGAGCAGCCGGATTCACGTGCGCAGCATTGTGGGGCGGTTTTTGGAGCACAGCCGGATTTTTTATTTCGAGAATGGCGGGAAACCGGATGTATACCTTGGCAGCGCGGACTGGATGCCAAGAAATCTGTATGAACGAGTGGAAGTTCTCTTTCCATTGAAGGATCCGCAGAATTGCGCGCGAGTGTGTAATGAGATTCTCGCCTGCTATCTAGCCGACACTCGCAAAGCACGTATACTGGGGCCGGATGGAGCTTATTCGCGCCCGCGCGCAGTGCGGAATGGTCATGGATTTTCGGCACAAGATCACTTCATGCGGCTGGCCGGTGAAACGACCGACCCTCAACACATTCCCGCGCTGCGAAACCAGTGCGTCGTTTATACTTCTGCGGCGATGAAAACCCCGCCAAGCGGCGCCCCCGAAGAAGAAGGCTCGTTGGACTCGTCGAATGCAAGCGTATGACCTGATCGTAATCGGCTCCGGACCGGGCGGGCAGCGCGCCGCCATCCAGGGAGCGAAGGCCGGAAAGCGCGTCGCGGTCGTCGAAAAGCGCGCCGCGGTCGGCGGCGTGTGCATCAACACGGGGACAATTCCGAGCAAGACGATGCGCGAAGCCGTGCTGCATCTTTCCGGCTTTTATTCGAAGAGCTTTTACGGATCCAACTATAACGTCAAAGAAAACGTGACGATGGGGGACCTGAATTTCCGCGTGCAGCGAGTGATTGAGAATGAGGTTGCGGTCACACAGGACCAGCTTAGGCGGAACGGCGTAGACGTCCTCCACGGATTCGGAAAATTCATGGATGCGCACCACCTTCGCGTAGAGAACGGGAATGGTTACGCGGAATTGGAAGGGCAATACTTTGTGATCGCGACCGGTACGAAGCCGGCGCTGAATCCGAAAGTACCCATCAACGGCCGGACAATCATCGACAGCGACCAAATTCTGACCATGCCACATATTCCGCGGACGCTGATCGTGGTGGGCGGCGGCGTGATCGGGGTCGAGTACGCATGCATGTTCGCGACGCTCGGCGTGCGCGTGATTATCGTGGAAAAGCGGCCGAGGCTGCTGGAATTTGCGGATACGGAGATGGTCGAGGCGCTGACTTACCACATGCGGGACCACCGGGCCACGTTGCGGCTGAATGAGGAAGTCGAGAGCGTGGAAGAACTGCCAGACGGGAAAGTGGCGGCGAACCTGGTCAGCAAAAAACGGATCAATGGCGATGCTTTGCTTTATGCGGTGGGCCGGCAAGGCAACGTGGACCAGCTTGACTTGGCTGCAGCAGGGATAGACGCCGACAACCGCGGAAGGATTAAGGTCGACGCGGATTTCCATACGTCGCAGCCGCACATCTTCGCGGTCGGCGACGTCATCGGATTTCCGAGCCTGGCGTCGGTCTCGATGGAGCAAGGGAGGATCGCGTCGGCGCGGGCGTTTGGGGTGCAGGTGCAGACGGATCCGGCGAGTTATCCATACGGGATTTACACCATTCCGCAGATTTCTTTTATTGGGAAAACGGAAGAGCAACTGACCGACGCGGACGTTCCCTATGAGGTTGGCGTGGCGTATTACCGCGAGATCGCGCGGGGGCAAATTACCGGGCACACGGAGGGGCGGCTCAAGCTGCTATTTCACCGAGAGACGCTCGAGTTGCTCGGGGTGCACATTTTTGGGGAGGACGCAGCGGAACTGCTGCATATTGGGCAAGCGGTGTTCAAGCTGAAGGGCAAGATTACGTATTTCATCAACACGGTCTTCAACTATCCGACGCTGGCGGAGTGCTATAAAACAGCCGCGTTTAATGGACTGAACCGCTTGGGTTAACTGTCCAAGTTCTAATGATTTTCAATTA
>JBARBE010000012.1:0-6278 GCA_049792735.1 Candidatus Acidiferrum sp. | reverse complement strand
ATTCCGTCAGGCGAAATCGAGGCGAGCGCAACATGTCCGTTGTTGGTCAGGTTTTCAATCGTGAAGTTCTCGAACGGCACATGGCGGCTGCGAAGAAAAATGGAATAGGTACCATACGCGGCGGCGGCCACCACGACCAGGAGACCCAATACCATGAGTCCCGTTCCGAACTTGTGTTTTTTCGCAGCTTCTACAATCGCAGAACTGCCTGAAGGCGTTACTCTGGGCTTCGCTAACGTGCCCTCCGAAACAGCGGAGACGCGCGCGGCGGACTTCTGTGTGCTAGCCAGCCGGCTGCCCGAATCGATTTCGCGCTGCAGCCGTCTGAGGTCGGCGCGAAGTTCCGCGGCAACCTGATAGCGCACCTCGCGGTCCTTTTCGAGAGCCTTATTGAGGATGCGTTCGAGCTCGGCAGGAACATCGGGATTGAGACTGACTGGCGCGACGGGAGCATTGTGAAGGATGTTGTCGAAAACCACGGCGCTCGTCGACCCCGGAAACGCCTGTTTCCCGGTCAACAGCTGATACAGCACGGCGCCCAGCGAGAAGAGATCGCTGCGGGCATCAATCTCTTCCCCACGCGCCTGCTCGGGAGACATGTAATGAATCGTGCCCACGGCCATGCCGGGGCTCGTGAGCAGAGTTTCCGGCCGGGAATCTACGGTGTGGTCGCCAAGATCGTCCGACTTGCGCGGGAGCAGCTTGGCCAGCCCAAAATCCAGCACTTTGACGGCTCCCGATTCCGTCACAAAAATATTCGCCGGCTTGATGTCTCGATGCACGATCCCCTTTTTGTGGGCCGCATCGAGAGCATCCGCGAGCTGAATGGCCATTTCAACCGTGCGATTGACGGGCAACGGACCGCCGGCCAGAACTTTGTCCAGCGACTCTCCGATCAGCAGCTCCATCGCGATAAACGTGCGGCCGGAATCTTCCTCAATGGCGTGAATGGTGCAAATCCCAGAGTGGTTCAATGCAGAAGCCGAACGAGCTTCGCGTAAAAATCGTTCAAGCGCCTGCGTGTCCCGCTGGTTTTCTTCCGGAATAAACTTCAGCGCAACTCGCCTTCCAAGCTTTGAATCCTCGGCTTCATAGACTACACCCATGCCGCCGGAACCAAGCTTCCGCAGAATCCTGTAGTGGGCGACAGTCTCGTTAATCATGATGAGAGTGTGACAGTGGGATGTTAGACGGTCAGCGATTTTCGGTCAATGCGATGTAAGCCGATCGGTGCGGAACTTGTTCTGGCGCCTCAGCTCTTCGGCGCGTAATAGCCTTTGCGTGCCAACACTTTGTCGTCATGGTTCGACACTTCCACCTTAATCTTGCGGAATTTCCCGTCGTGCGTCGAATTCGTCGGATAGTAGCCCAGCGTATACTGGCTCCGCAGCTCCTCGGAGATTTGATCGAACGCCTCCATAAGATGCTTTTCGCTGTTGACCACGATCATCCGCCCGCCCGTCTCGTCCGTGATCTTCTTCGCGACGCTACTGTTCGCGCCATAGCGCGGGTCGTAGACCAAAAGGATATGCACCACTGTATCCGTTCGCTGGGCCGCCTCAATTGCTTCTTCCACCCGCACCTTGCTTCCATTGTCCTCGGCGTCCGTCAGCACCACCACCGCTTTGCGTCCGGCCTCCGAAGCCAGCTCATCGTGGCACGCCAAATAGAGCGCATCGTAGAAATCGGTCCCGATGTTCCCGGTGGGCAGGGTCCCCGGCGTCATCACGGGCCCCGCCGCATTGATTTGGGCCCGATGAATAGCCCGGTCGAGCTGCGAACGGTCCTCCGTAAAATCGGCGAGCAAATCCACATCCAGGTCGAACGAGATCACCATCGCTTCATCGCCCTTGCGCATCACCCGGTTCAAAAAACTAGTAGCGCCATCCTGAATCGCCCCAAGCATGTTTTGCTCGCTACCCGAAGTATCCATGAGCAACCCCAGCGTAATCGGTAGCGTCACTTCTTTGGAGAAGAAGGCGATCTTCTGTTCCACGCCATCTTCGTAAACCTTGAAGTCGTCTTGCGTGAGGTTGGTCGCAATATGCTTGCTCTTGTCGCGTACGGTCACAAACAAGTTGACCAGGTTAACCTGCGTTTTGATCGTCGGGCCTTGAACGGTAGGCTCTTGCGGCAAGGCAGGCATGACCAGAGCAGCCCCAAGTGCGAGCGCAGGCGCCGCCGTGGCACACAGAATTGCAAGCTTCTTAAGAGAACGCATGTATACTTTCCTTGACGCAGGATGCCCGGCCGCCAATTGCCCGCTGGGGTTCTTCTGCCAGGTTAGGATGCTAGCAACCGGCGCGATGGATGCGTCGCCATCTCCGGCGCAATTGCTTCCATCGTCGGCTGCGAGAGGAAGTTTGGCCTCAGGATTATGAAAAGTCTACGAAAAATCGCCAGCATCGCGGCTTTGCTCTTCTTTGCCGTTCCAGTCTTGTGGCTTGGCTTTGCCGCACAGCCTTCTCAAGCGGCGCCCCAGGACGCCGCGCCCGCCAGGCCAGGGCCTCCTCCGCCCGACGTCCCACGTCTCAGCGACGCGCGCGCGAAGATTACGGTAAATGCCAACCTTGTAGTTGTCCCCGTCACCGTAAAAGACCGGTCCGGCCGCCTGGTCCCCGATCTGGGCAAAGACGAATTTCGCATCTTCGACGACAACGTCGAACAAAAAATCGACATCTTTACGACCGAAGCCTTCCCACTTTCCATGGTCATCTTGATTGACAACGACCTCAAGGATAAAGACGCCAAGCAAGTCGAAAACAGCCTCGACGCCATCGTCGGTGGCATGAGCAATTTGGATGAAGCCTTCGTTTGCCGCTTCGACCAGTTTTTTCATCCCGGAACAGGTTTCACCAGCAACCAGGACGCCCTCCTCCTGCAACTCAAGCGCACTAAGCTCGATAGCCACACCGCCTTGATTCCCCCGGGCGATCCCTTTAACGAGCCCACCATCAACGGCCACGCCGTCGATGGCTCACCCTCCGTCACCGGCGCCACTCGAACCATTTTTGCCGCTCCCACCAAGTCCCTCGACGACGCCGTCTTCGCCGCCGCCGAACTTCTGAAAACCCGCCCCCGCAACCGCCGCAAGATCATCTTTGTCATCAGCGACGGCATCAACGGCGGCAAAAAGTACAACACCAACACCTACGAAAATACCGTCAAGGAAGTCCTCGCCCACAGCATTTCGGTCTTCGCCGTCGGCGTCGGAAGCGCCTTCTTCGACCGCAAATTCGAGCGCCTCTCCGAATACGCTCACGCCACCGGCGGCGATATTTATTACGCTGCCAGCGAGGACGCCATGCAGGACCTCTATTCCCGCGTGACGGAAGAGGCCCGCAACGAATACACCCTCGGCTACATTCCCCAGGGCCTCAAAGGCGTGCAAAACTCCAAGGACTACCACACCGTGGAAGTTCGCGTCGAGCGCCAAGGCATGACGATCCTGACCCGCAATCGCTACTACACCGGCGGAGTCACCCAATAACTTCCGCGATTTTGGCGTCACGCCGTTTTTTCTTGACACGCACTCAACTCCCTCGTATACCCTGCGAGACGGCATGTCGGGCAGCGCTCGTCATGACCGGCAGTTGTGCTGATCCGTGGCCCAGGAGGCCGCACGCGAAAGGAGTTTCCAGATGAAGAAAAAGGGAAAGAAGGACGAGGCGAAAGGGCCGAAGAAAGGGAAGTAGAGACTCTTCCATAGGTATCCGTTGGTTTGGGCGCCGCCCGCTGGACGGCGCCCTTTCTATCTGTAAAGCTCCAGCAGGATGCCGGAACCCGAGCCTGAACTTGTTCCCAGGCTTATGTGCTGAGCGCCTCCTCGTGAGCGGGGCAAATCGGCTTATAAGCGCAGCTGCGGCAAACGAAGCCGGGCTTGGGCGGAAATTCCCCCGCGCGGATATCGGCGGCGGCTTCCAGGACGATTTTTTGAGCTTCGTCGAGTTGCTTGGCGTCGCGAGTCGTCGCCTGGGTTTGGTTGGTTTGAAGGTAGTAGAAAACCAGCCGGACGGGATTCCATTCGAAAATTTCTTTTGCAGCCAGGGCGTATAAGCTAAGCTGCAAATCCTTTTTGGCGTCCGCGTCTTTTTTCGGCTTACCCGTTTTGTAGTCGATGATTTCGACGTCGTTCCGACCCAGCGAATTGACCTGGTCCATCCTTCCGATGATGCTCACATTGTTTTCCAGCGGAAGTTCAAAGCTCTTTTCTTGTTCCAGCACTCTCGGCGGTTCCTCCAACATCGCCGCATGAAAAGCGCGCAGTTGCTCCAGCCCGTCTTCCTTGTAGCCCCTCTCCTGGTAATCGTCCTCAAATCCCGCCGAACTCCATTCCGTCTCGAAAATGCGCGCCACCTCTTCAAACGGCAGCTTCACGCCCTTGCGAAGCTGGTCGACAAACCGCTTGATCGTCGTGTGCATCACACTGCCAAAACTCAGCACCGCTTTTGGCCCTTCCTTGAGCGACCACGACCGGCTGAAAAGATATTGCTGCGGGCAACTGCGGTAGCCGCTCACCGCAGAAGGGCTTAACGTGAGGGGCTCAGGCGTAGGTGGATGAAATTCCAGCGCCCAGTCCGCGATGCGCGAGAAAATTTTCGGCGGCTCGTTGGACGCCGGGAAGAGTTGTGAATCGGCGGCGCCCGGAGCTTCTTTTTTCGCGGTCGAACTCACTTCCGGCAATTTAGGGCTCATCTGATGCACATCGCGACGCTTGATGGCCGGGTCCATCAAGATGTCTTCGACGAAGACCGGAATCTTCCCCTTTTTCTCCGTGAGCGTGGTTAGCGTAAGCCGATTTTCCGCGCGCGTCAGAGCTACATAGAAAAGCCGCCGCTCTTCCTGAATGTGAAACTGCTCCGCTGGTTCGCCTTCTTTCATCAGCGCGGCAGGGAATTCGAACACGCGCGAGCGTTCCGTCGCTGGAAATTTCTTGTTATTGATGCGCAGCAGAAAGACCTGCGGAAACTCCAGCCCCTTGGCGCCGTGAACCGTCATCAACTGCACGGCGTCGCCAGGGAAATCGTCTTCGAGGCTGATCGTGCCGCCTGCCTGCGAATAGTAGCCCAGATACTCGACGAACTCCGCGAGGCCTCGCGTTTCGCTCTTGGGTTCCCACTCCTTCACAAACTCGGTCAGTCGCTTGACGTATTTTCTGTCTTGAGCGCCGGCCCGCTGCGCGACCTCCAGCCAGTCGAGCAGGTCCGCCAGAATTTCACGCGCCGTCCGCCGGCGCAGCGTTTTTCGCTGCTCGGAAAGAAATTCCACAAGCTTGCCCAGCGCCGCGTGCGAGCCATCGAAGGGCAACTGGCCCTGCGGGAGCTGCAGCATGTCGTAGAGCGCCTTTTTTTCTTTGCGCGCCCGCTCCGCGAGCCGCACCAGATCGGCTGGTTCCAATCCCCACGCGGGGGCCGCAAGAACGCGAGCGCAAGCGATGTCATCGAAGGGCGTCGCAATCAGCCGTAAGTAAGCAAGCACGTCTTTGACCAGCGGATGATCGAGAATGGAAAGCTTGCTGATCACAAACGGGATTTTGTGCCGTGAAAGCTCTTCGACCAATTCGTCGCGATGCGCATGCTGTCTATAGAGCACCGCGAAATCACGCCACTTCCGTCCCGCAGCGTGCAGCCGCTGCAGTTCGCTGGCAATCCACCGCGCTTCGTCCTCTTCGGTTTCCAGTTCGACGATGCGGACTTTTTCGCTTTCCTCTTTATTGGCGCTCAGCACTTTCTTGGGAAAGTCCGCGCTCACCGTATTTTGCGCGATGACTTGCGTCGCCACGCGCAGGATATTCGGCGTCGAGCGGTAATTTTCCACCAGTGACACGCGGAATCTTGTCGAGTCTTCGCCCTCGCGCCAGCCCGCAAATCGTTCCAGAAACAGCTTGAAGCTTCCGAACGAGGCTCCACGAAAGCGGTAAATCGCCTGGTCGTTGTCGCCGACAGCCACGATGTTTTTCTGATCGCTGGCGAGCAGTTCGAGCAGCCGCAATTGCGCGATATTGGTGTCCTGAAATTCGTCGACCAGGATGTATCGATATTTTTCCTGAAGCGCGCGGCGAAGCTCGGCATTCGTTTCGAGAAGTTCGACAGCTCCGGTGATCAGCGAGCCAAACGAAACGCGCTTCTTCTCGCGCAGCAGTTCTTCGCTCGCCCGATAAGCCCGCGCGATTTCCTGTTGTAGCGCGACTTTTTCGGCTCGCTCCTTGAACGTGTCCTCGTCCAGCACCGCGCGGTCAGCATCAAGCTGCGCGGCGAGCCCGTCGGCGTAACGTTGAT
>JBARBE010000011.1:0-1526 GCA_049792735.1 Candidatus Acidiferrum sp. | reverse complement strand
ACCTCATCCGCGATCGTGACACCGCCTATGGTGTCGCGGTCATCCGCCGGCTGCGAGCCATGGGCATCCGAGATCGGCCGATCTCGCCACGCTCGCCGTGGCAGAACGGTCATGTTGAACGGCTGATCGGATCGATCCGACGCGAGTGCCTCGACCATGTCCTGGTGCTGGGAGAGCGGCATGTTCGCCATCTGCTTGTCAATTACCAGGGACACCGTCCAAAACCTGGGGGTGGTCATGCCGCTGTCCGAAATGGACGCCGAGCCCATCGTTCTGCGGCGGCATGATCGTGATCGAAGGCGCCGTTGACGACGGATGTGCGAACTTTGAGCATCAGGTGAGCACCTCGAGGCGACCATCGCATCTGCTGCTGGGATGCCATCCGACGGTGCAAAAGCCATTGCACCGCGCCTTCGGTTGGTGACGTCGAGAACGGTTCCTCGCGTCGCCGGGCTGTCGCGTAATCGATGATCAAGTCGGAAAGCCCGGCAACATAGGTCTCGAGCGCGACGAGCGCCTGCATCACTTTGCAAGCCGCTCTGGCTGTCGTGGAGTTCATCTCTGCCATTGCGTTCAGGGGCAGCAACGTCTCTCCGATTAGATCGAGCGCACGTCGCACCTGTCCATGCCATAGACGCCAGCGGATATGTTCAACGATGTCGACAAGGTCAGCACCTTTCTGACGCTCGTCAGCCGTCGCAGCCGGCCAGCTCTTGACGCACTGGGCAACGTGCTGGATGCGCATTGCGAGGTGGAACCAATCCAAGATATGGCGGACTGGGCCTGTGCTCGCTGCTTCGCCCAAGGCACGTGGCCCCATGGCGCCGTCGCTCAGGACCGTCACCGGCGTCTGCGGCGTCATCCCGAGACTTTGCAGAACACCGCTCAATTGGTGGCGTTGCTTGTCCGCCTCGGCTGGCACGCTGCTGAACACGACCTGCTGACCATTGTCATTGCCAACGTGAGCGACAAAGACCTCGAACGTACGACCTTGATAGCCGCGAGCCGATCGGACATGGCCGCCATCGATGGAGACCGTCATCGCCTCTGCTGGTGGCACCGAACACTTCGCCGGCGACAGCGCTTCTCGTTCCAACCTGGCGCCGACGTGAAGTGTTCGTTGTCAGATCGTCTCCACCTCGGGCACGTCGTCACCGAGTGGGAAAAACTCCGCCAGAAGATCGCGTGCACGACGATAGGGCATCCACGCGCCCAACTTGGCCACGATGCGCTCATACTCAGCGGTGCAACGGTCGGCCATGATCTCGGCAACAGGCGTGAGCGTGCGCCGCGATGCAATGCTGCAACGGCAGGGTTTGAACCGAGGCGCCCGTACTTCGACTGTCCCGAACAGCGAGTTCAATCGCCGAGTCCTGACGTCCTTCATGGGGCGTTGCTCTTGGCAGCGCGGACAGCCGCGTCGCTCACGACAGTAATCCGCCACTTCCGCCTGGACCAGGTGGCGCTGTATGGCTGCCAGGAGTGCTTTGGCGTCCGCGAGTGTCAGGCCCAATGCTACCGCCGAG
>JBARBE010000010.1:0-19234 GCA_049792735.1 Candidatus Acidiferrum sp. | reverse complement strand
GCGCTGACGATCGAAGTGCAGATGGTGATTCCCGCGGAAGGGCCGTCCTTGGGTATGGCGCCTTCGGGCACATGCACGTGAATGTCAATGTTGCGGTAGAAATCCTTGGCCAAGCCGAGTTGCGAGGAGCGCGAGCGTACGTAGCTCATCGCGGCTTGCGCTGATTCCTGCATCACATCGCCGAGTTTGCCGGTCAGCGTGAGGCGACCCTTGCCTTCCATCAAAGTGGCTTCCGTGGCGAGCACGGAGCCGCCGACTTCGGTCCAGGCGAGGCCGGTAGTCAGGCCGATTTCGTTGTGCTTCGCGAGCCAGTATTCGCGGTACTTCAGGATGCCAAGGAAGTCGTTGATGTTGGCGGGAGTGATTTCAACGGTTACCGCAGTGCCTTCGGTAACGACTTTGCGCGCCATCTTTCGAGCGATGTTCTGGATTTCGCGCTCGAGGTTTCGAACGCCGGCTTCATGCGTGTAGTGCCGAATGATATGCAGCAGTCCTTCGTCGGTGAATTTGAGATTACTATCCTGGAGACCTGTGGCTTCGCGCGCGCGTTTTACCAGGAAACGCTTGGCAATCTCCAGTTTTTCCGTTTCGGTGTAACCGGGGAGCCGCAGGATTTCCATGCGGTCCTGCAAAGGCTGAGGAATCGTGTGCAGTACGTTGGCGGTGCAGACGAACATCACTTTCGAGAGGTCGTATTCGACGTCGAGATAGTGGTCCGTGAAAGCGTGATTCAGTTCGGGGTCGAGGACTTCCATGAGCGCGGCAGACGGGTCGCCGCGGAAGTCGGTGGACATTTTATCGACTTCGTCGAGGACGAAAATCGGGTTCACCGTGCCGGCCTTCTTCATCATTTGGATGATCTGGCCGGGCAGAGCGCCGATGTAGGTGCGGCGATGGCCGCGAATTTCGGCTTCGTCACGGACGCCGCCGAGCGAGACGCGGACAAACTTGCGGCCGGTGGCGTGGCCGATGGACATAGCGAGCGAAGTCTTGCCAACGCCCGGAGGCCCGACGAAACAGAGAATCGAGCCCTTGGGATTTTTCACGAGCTGGCGGACGGCTAGAAACTCGAGTATGCGCTCTTTGCTTTTTTCGAGGCCGTAGTGCTCTTCGTTGAGAATTTTCTCGGCGGCCAGGATGTCGCGAATTTCCTTGGACTTCTTTTTCCAGGGCACAGCGAGCAGCCAATCGAGGTAGTTGCGGCTGACGGTCGATTCCGCGGACATGGGCGGCATCAACTCGAGGCGCTTCAATTCCTGGATGGCTTTTTCGTGGACTTCCTTGCTCATTCCCGCGGTGTCGATTTTCTTTTTTAGCTCGTCGATTTCGCTCTTTTCGCCGCGGCCGAGCTCTTTCTGGATGGCTTTGAGCTTTTCGTTGAGGTAATACTCTTTCTGGGCGCGTTCCATCTGGCGCTTGACGCGGGTGTTGATGTTGCGATCGACATTAAGCTTTTCGAGTTCGATTTCGAGAATGTCGCCGATACGGTTTAGGCGCTCGATGGGATCGACGGTCTCGAGCAGATCCTGCTTTTCGTCGACGGGGAGCTGTAGATTGGCGGCGATGGTATCGGAAAGGCGGGCAGGGTCGTCACCGCGCGCCGCGGCAATCATGGTGTCGTAATTCAGGCTCTGCGAGAGCTTTATGAACTGTTCGTAGAGGCTGGTGATCTTCTGCACGGTCTGGTCAACTTGCGGGGACGGCTCGACGCGGGCATTCAGCAAACGGACGGTGGCGCGGAAGAAGCCTTCTTCGGAAGCGATGGAAAGGGCGCGGGCCCGCTCGACGCCTTCGACCAAAACTTTGATATTGCCATCGGGGAGCTTGACGCTTTGCACGATGTTCGCCAGCGTGCCGACGGCGTAGATTTCCTCGGGCTTGGGGTCGTCAACGGAAGCGTCGTGCTGCGTGGACAGAAAAATCTTCTTGTCGCCGGCGAGAGCTTCTTCGAGAGCGCGCACGCTGGCTTCGCGGCCAACGATGAAAGGCGTCATCTGCTGCGGAAAGATGACCATGTCGCGCACCGGCATCATGGGTACGCGCTTCAAATCCTGTTTTTCGCGAGTGAACATTAAGGCCCCTGAAAAGCGATCATGGCTCGAAGCAGCCTATCCAGCCTTTTCGAGCAAGCTCCAATTAATTTCCCGGCTGCGAACCATTTCCGCGGTGACGACGAAATCGCGCACCTTGCGCTGCATCGGAAGGTGGTACATGAGTTCGAGCATAAGGTCTTCGAGAATCATGCGCAAGCCGCGAGCGCCGACTTTGCGCTGCATGGCGAGCTCGGCGACGGTGTCGAGAGCGTCGTCCGTGAAGCGCAGGCGGACATTTTCGAACTCGAAGAGACGCTGATATTGCTTGAGCAGCGCGTTTTTCGGTTCGGTAAGAATGCGCACAAGAACATTTTTGTCCAGGTCGTTCATGACGCCGGCGACGGGCAGGCGGCCGACAAATTCCGGGATGAGGCCGTAGCGAATCAGATCGCCGGGCTGGACTTGCTCGAGCAATTCCGTGTTGCGGCGGCTGGGAGTGGAAGGCGCGGCATCGGTATGAAAACCGAGCGAGTGGCGGCCAGCGCGCTTCTCGATGATTTTTTCGAGGCCCACGAAAGCGCCTCCGCAAACGAACAAGATGTTCGTGGTGTCGACCGGCGTGAACTCCTGATGCGGATGTTTGCGGCCGCCTTGCGGCGGCACGTTGGCGATGGTGCCTTCGAGTATTTTCAGCAGCGCCTGCTGAACGCCTTCGCCGCTGACATCGCGGGTGATCGACGGGTTCTCGTCCTTCTTGGCGATCTTGTCGATTTCATCGATATAGATGATGCCTTGCTGGGCTTTCTGGACGTCGCCATCGGCGGCTTGCAGCAGCTTGAGGATGATGTTTTCGACGTCTTCGCCGACGTAGCCGGCCTCGGTCAGGGTCGTGGCGTCGACGATGGCGAACGGGACGTCCAGCATGCGCGAGAGCGTTTGCGCCAGAAGCGTTTTGCCCGTGCCGGTGGGGCCAATCAAAAGAATGTTTGATTTGCTCAACTCGACGTCGCCAGGCTGCTTGTTCAAGAAGATGCGCTTGTAATGATTGTAGACCGCGACGGCGAGCTTCTTTTTTGTGCGGTCCTGCCCAATGACGTAGCCATCAAGAAATTGCTTGATCTCCGGCGGACGCGGGAGCCTGCGCGCGGGCGCAACGGCCTGTTCGCGCTTTTCATCTTCGAGAATGGTCTGGCAAACGCCGACGCATTCGTTGCAGATGTACGCGCGCGGATAGTCCGAAGGAGAGCTGATCAGCTTTTCGACCTGTTCCTGCGTTTTATGGCAAAAGGAACAGCGCAGCGGCTCGTCTGGGTTGAATTTTTTCACTGGTGTGAAGGCCTCGTCTCCGCTGGGCTTCGACGGAGTCTCTAGTCCTTATTCTAGGCCGATTTTTCCCTGGAGCAAAAGAGAAACTCGAATCGCTACTACCTTATAGGAACTAGCCGCGCACGTTCGCCGCCCCATGCGACGCCCGCACGTTACCGATGCTTGTAAATAATCTCGTCGATCATGCCGTATTCCTTGGCTTGTTCGGGATTCATGATGAAATCCCGCTCGACGTCCTTCTCGATCTTATCCACAGGCTGGCCGCTGTGCTGCGAAAGTAATTGGTTGATGACCGTACGCATGCGCAGAATCTCTTTCGCATGGAGGTCGATGTCGGTGGCCTGGCCGCCAAGGCCGGACATCCACGGCTGGTGAATCAAGATGCGCGCGTGAGGCAAAGCGAAGCGTTTTTTCGGCGTGCCGCCGGCGAGAAGAACCGCGGCAATGGATGCCGCTTGGCCTACACAGGTGGTCACAACATCAGGCTTCACGAATTGCATGGTGTCATAAATTGCGAAGCCCGCGGTGATCGAGCCGCCCGGCGAATTGATATAGAGCTGAATGTCTTTTTCCGGATCTTCGGCTTGGAGGAAGAGCATTTGGGCGGTGGCCAGATTGGCGACATGGTCGTCTATCGGCGTGCCGATAAAGATGATGTGCTCTTTCAGCAGCCGGGAATAAATGTCATAGGCGCGTTCGCCGCGGCTGGTTTGTTCGACCACCATCGGAACGAGCGTTGTGCCGCGATATTCAGGATCTTCGAAATTTTTCATTTAGGTGGTTGAGCGACCGGAATGTTTCACTTTGCATCTGCCGCTGCGGCGCTTGCTGCAGCGACGGTTTTGACCTGAGCATTCTGCGCGAGCCAGTCGAGAGTTTTGTCACTCCTCAACTTAGCTTTCATCCTATCGAGCGCCCCCTGCTTTGTCAAACGAGCGCGGACGACTTCGGCGGATTCGCCACTATGGCTGGCCATGTGCTCGAGCTCGTGCTGGATTTCTTCGTCGGTCACGTCGATGTTTTCTGTGGTTGCGATGCGGTCGATGATCAGTTCGGCTTTCACGTCATCGGTGGCGCGCTCTTGCTGGCGCTTCCGCAAGGAAACCCAATCCACATTCACGGCTCGGGGATCGACGCCCTGCGCTGCCAACGAGCGGACCACGCGCTCGAGACGCACGTCCATTTGATGCTCGACGAGCGAATCCGGTACAGGGAAGTTGTGCAGCTTTACCAGCTCGGCAAGAACCTTTTCTCTTTGCAGATCCTTCTGGCGGTGATCGCGCTGGTGCTCAAGGTTTTCCGAGACTTTCTTTTTCAATTCTTCGAGAGTAGCGGCGTCGCTCACGTCTTTTGCGAACTCGTCGTTTAACTCCGGGAGCTTCTTGTTCTTGATGCCGAGGACCTCGACCGCGTAGTTGTAAGTCTTTCCAGCTAGCTTGGCATCGGGATAGTCGGCGGGATAGGCGACATCGAAGTTCTTATGGTCGCCGATATTCGCGCCGCGCAGGTTTTCGTTGAAAGGTTCCATCGTTTCTTCGGCGCCGATGTGGCACATGACACTGTCCGCTTGCAATGGTTCGCCCCCGCCAGCGGGAGTTCCCATTAATTTCAACTGCACATAGTCGCCGTTTTCGACGGCGCGGCCTTCGACGGGCGCAAACGCCGCGGCTCGCTCGCGCATCTCCTCGAGAGCCTTCGCGACGTCGGCCTCGGTGATGTCCATCACAGGCATTTCGATATCGAGACCCTTGTAATTACCAAGCTCGAATTCGGGCAGAACCTCGAAAACGGCACGGAACTTCAGCGGCTGGCCTTCGGCAAAGTCCAGCTTTTCGACTTGTGGCTGCGAAACGGGCGTCAATTTTTGCTCCGTGACGGCTTTTTCGACGCTTTCCGGAACGAGCGATTGGAGCACTTCGCCCTTAATGTCTTCCGCGAAGCGCCGGCGTATGAGCGAGACGGGCGCTTTGCCTGGGCGAAAGCCGGGCACACGAGCGACACGGGCAAATTCCTTGGCTACACTTTCAATCTTTTTGGTTACTACGTCCGCGGGAATTTCTAGATCCAGCTCGCGGCGACAAGTTTCTTCAGCCATGGAACAATTCTCTCCTCAATAGACGATACGGCAACGATCGCGCCTGCATGAAAGTACTCGCTGGCCTCAACGGCACGCGCTCCAGTGTTTCGCGGAAAGACCAAGCGTCTCGGCCGTTTCTTGCGGCCGCCCATGAACTCGGATGAGGTCAGACAGGGAAGAACTTACCCGGCAACGCAAAATAAGAGTATAGGCGACGCTACGGAGAGCGTCAATTGAAGCAGGTGTCGAGGAGTGGCTCCGTTTCGGATTCCGCGAGCAGGCAAGAGTTAAGTTTGAGAAGCACCACCCAATGCAGCCTCAGCGCAGCGCGGCGCAGAGGGCTTGTTTCCAGCGCGCGTTGTCGATGGTCCAGAAGACCTTAGACTTGTGCCCCGCGGCGAGAGGCATGGCCCAGACATCACGGTTGCGTTCGTTATGCGCGACGTTTAGACGGTCGACCACGGTCATTCCGCGGGTGAGTTCGCTCTCCGTTTCGACGTCGACGAAATGCTCGGATTGCGAAACGACGATAGAGGGATCCAACGCGATGGCCATGGCGACAGGGTCTGGCAGCGATACCCCATGTTCGCCGGACTGTTCGAGAAACGCCTCTTGCGCACGACTGTTGCACTCGATGGCAAATTTGGCGACGGGTGTGCCGAAACTGAGAACTTGCTGAATGTCGGATGGATTGAGGACTGCTTCGCCGCGGCAGAGATGCCAGCCGACAAGCTCAACGGGAAGGCCGCTTCTCACCACGATGCGGGCCGCCTCCGGATCGCACCAAATGTTGTATTCGGCCGCGGGAGTGACGTTGCCTTCGCAACACGGAGCGCCGCCCATTACAACGCAGCGGCTCACTTTCTCCGCGATCCCCGGCCTTTGTTGCACCGCGAGCGCGACATTCGTCAGCGGCCCCAGCGTGACGAGTACGAGACCAGGATGAGCTTCAATCATTTCAATGATCGCATCGACGGCGCTCTGCTTTTCAGGCGCGCGGCGCGGCGGCGGGTAGCCGTGATCACCCAGGCCATCGCGTCCGTGAAACCAGGACGCGCTTATATGCGGGCGCTTCAGCGGCACTTCAGCCCCCACGAACACCGGCACGTTTGAGCCGCAAAGCTCCGCTGTATAGAGCGCATTACGGCTGGCTTGACGGACGTCCACGTTTCCCGCAACGGTCGTGATGGCCAAAACCTGAATCTCGGCAGAGCGCAGCGCCATGATCAATGCAACGGCATCATCGGAAGCGGTGTCAGTGTCGATAAGAAATGGACGTCTCACGCGACGCAGGATAACAAATTGGGCCGCGAAACTTGGCACAAAAATGCGTGCGGGCTCTGGGAGGGCGCTGGGTGCGCCGGAACGCGCCGCTAGTTTGCATTCAGGAATTGGCCGCAGGGGAGGGGTTCAGGGCTGCGGTGAAATCGGCGTGGAGCAAGCGGTGGAAAAGATGTTCGCCGGCCTCGCGACGGACGGAAAGGCGTCCGGCGACATAGGCGCGCGAGCCAAGGCCTCGCTGAACGGAATCGCAGATGGCCATGTCCTCGTCTTGTACTTTTTCGCTTACGGCGATGCTTTCTTTGTGACGCGCTTCGGCAGCCGCGGTGGTGTCGGCGAAATAATAGTCGAAGATCACGGCGCAGCGGTCGACAGCGAGAGGCAGAACCAGATTCGTGTCCATCACACCTTCATAGGCATTGATCATGAAGTTGGGATAGAGCCAGAGGTAAAAGGCGCGACCCTGCCTTGTGGCTGCGACCCCAGCTTCCGATGACGAGTCCGAAGAGAGCGGACTCGACTGCAGGCAGGCGCGCTCAAAATTCTCGATCGTGTATTTGGTGTATTCGATGACGCTGCTCAAGCCCTTGTGCGCGTGCGGGACGTGATAGCCGCCATCGAGATAGTTATCGACGTAGACTTTCCAGTTGCAATTGAGCGTGTAAACACGTCGGTCGAAGAAGTGTAATTTTTTTGCGAGCTCGAGCGGCGCCACAAGTTCCGGCACGACGCCGAGGAAATCGCGCAATGGCGCGGCGCGTCCATCGAGGTTCACAAAGACAAAATTCTCCCAGGTGTCCACGCGAACGGGCATCAAACCATTTCTCGCGCGATCGAAATTACAGACGCCGTCAAATTCGACCATGCCCTTCAGCGTGCCATCGATGCCGTAGGTCCAGCCATGATAGGGGCAGCGGAATTGTTTGGCGTAACCTTTAGGATCGGTGACGACCGCGGCTGCATGATGGCGACAAACGTTGTAGAAGGCGCGAAGCTGGCCATCGTCTCCGCGAACGACGACAAGGGGTTCGCTCGCCAGCTCCGCCGTAATAAATTGGCCAGCGTGGCGCACCTCATCCGCGCGGCCGACCACTTGCCAAGTCGAGCTGAACACGCTGACGCGCTCCAGTGCAGCGATGCGAGGATCGAAATACCAGGGCGCGGGAATGGTCCAGGCTTCTTCCAGAGGACTGGCCGGATTGTAGAGGCTTACTATGTCGAAAATACTGCGGTCCATGCCTGCTCCTTGAAGAAGCGATTGCTGCTATGAAAGTTTACGAATGGCGCTAAGGGACTTCATATCGCGAAACAGGAGGGAATTAAAGAGTCAAATGCTAACGCGCGAGAGGACCTCTGCTTGCTCCCGGCTAGGAGGCAAAGAAAGAGTAGGACGCGACTAATTCCCTCTCTGACGCTGGGCGACCGGCGTCGTCAATCTCTTTATTTGTGAGCAAAGGATCTTTCCTCGCTATCCCTTCGTTCGGCGAGCAGGGCGCTCGTAAGCAAGGTCAAGCAGCCCCATACTCCGAGCTCCCACCAAAACTGTTTCCGTTCGGCGGCCTCGAAGTTGAGAGCATCTGCCATAGCGTCGCTGGCAGCCTCAGCTTTCGCGACCGCCCGGTCGTTACTGCGTTGGAGCTGGGCGACGGCGGCGGAGTCATCGGCGGCGCCTGTCGTATCGCTGGCCGCCGAGCTGACCACGCCCGCGCTGGCATTTTTCTGCGCGATGAGGGCTCGCTGAACCTTCACTTGCGTTATGGAGCTTGCTGCGGACCATTGCAGCGCCGTTCCGACGGTCACGGCCGTGAGGCCAATCCAACAGGCCAGCACCGTGTACGCGAGAAATCTATGCAAGTTCACTTCTCAAACCTCTGCCTCGCGGCATGCCGCCGGAAATGGCTTCTCACTTTCAAGGACGGGTGAAGACTCCTCAAATTTGTTGGTGCGGAAGGAGGGATTTGAACCCCCACGGCCTTTCGGCCACAAGATCCTAAGTCTTGCGCGTCTGCCAGTTCCGCCACTCCCGCAAGTGAGCTAACTTATTGAATTGTAGCAGCTTCCGTTTGGTCGGTCACTTTTTGCGTCTCGGTTACTTTAGTTGGTCTCTGGCTTAACTCAGTTTTCGGGCCGCGTCCGCAAGATCGCGGTCGGATGTGACGTTGTAACGGTCAAACACGTATCGGGTCTTCTGGCCGCTGACCTTCATGCAAACCACTTCCGGTATCCCAGTGCGGACCATGTTCCGCACGGCAGAGTACCGAAGATCGTGAAAGAGCAGGCCAGCGACCCCAGCAGCAAGCGTGAGCTTGTCCCACCTCACCCGAAAGTCTTTGACCGAATTTCCGCTTTTGCGCATGAATACAGAATCCTCTGGACCAATAGCGGTAACGCAGGCCGTCAGCAGATTTTTCGCGCCCGCGGTTAGCGCAATTTTGCGCGGCTCTCCATAATTGGAATCTCGCAGGAGGATTGTTCCGCCGATTAGGTCAACGTCCGAGACCTTGAGCGTCAAAAGCTCGGCTTTGCAAAAACCGAAACTGTACTCCAGGCGCACGCTTACACTCTTGGTGAGTCGTGTGCCGCACTAGGACTTCAAGTTTCCGATAGCCGCGTAATCGGGCACTGGGCCCGTCTTAGCAGGCGTGAATGCTTCTGACTCCAATACCTCTCGACCTTCGTCTACTTCTAATCGGTCGGCCCAGCTCCAATTCTCACGTGGAGGACTGGTAGCTTTGACAGGTCCAAGCGGGACGGCTGTGTGTTCCAGTCAGCGATGAGCAGGTAGGGTCCGGAGCTCGACGCCTCCGGGAAGAATCGCGCTTCAAGGGGCGATTCATTGGCTAAGTTGGGCCGGCCCCCCTGTCCAGCTGCCGCGGGTTGATAGGCATAATTGAGTGCCAGTATGGCAAGAGTAACGTGGAAATATGGCAGGCCAGCCCAGCAAATCTAGCGGGTCAACGCAAGCTAGAGTGTGGCAGATACTCTTTCTAGCCGGTTTGATTATGTTCGCTGAATATCTAACTATCGTGTTCTTCCTCGCGTTCCAGTGAAGTTCTACAGATCAACTCCTGATACGCCGTGTCAGCTTAACCGGACAATCGCCAAACCGTTACACACTTTTCCCGGAAAGAGGGTTCAACGTGTGCAGGTCAACTAAGTGTTGGGGGAGCCTTGCTACAATTATTTAACAGGGCGGCTCGAAATCGATCCACTCTATTCTCGCCATATGCGTATCCAGTTTTCGGGTTGATCATTGCAATATGCTGCGCCTCCGCATGTGCGGGTTACTCCGTTCTGACGCATGAAGCTATCATCGACGCCGCGTGGAAGGACGGCATCGAGCCCTTGCTGCTAAAGCGCTTCCCGAACTCGACTCCCGAGGAATTGCTCCAGGCTCACGCGTATGCCTACGGCGGGGCAATTATTCAGGACATGGGCTACTATCCTTTTGGCAACCGATTCTTTAGCGATCTCACGCACTATGTCCGAACTGGTGATTTTGTACTCGCCTTAATTGAAGAATCCAGAGATCTGAACGAATACGCTTTCGCTCTGGGCGCATTGGCGCACTATGCTGCTGACGCCTCGGGTCACCCGCTTGCAACCAATCGTGCGGTTGCGATTATGTATCCCCATCTGGGAAAGGAATATGGCCCCGTCGTTACGTACGAGGAAAAGCCCTCGGCCCACATGAAAGTGGAGTTTGGTTTTGACGTGGACCAGGTAGCCAAGGGGCATTACGCGCCCAAGGCCTATCATGACTTTGTCGGCTTCGAGGTCTCCGAACCGGTTTTGGAAAGAGCTTTTGCAAAAACATATTCGATCGATATGTCGAGCGTCTTTTTTCGAGTGGATCTGGCAATCGGCAGCTACCGTCACGCGGTTTCAACGGTCATTCCACGCACCACCCATGTAGCATGGCATCTGAAAAGAGATGAGATCCAGCACAGCGAACCGGGCGAGACCAAGACGAGATTCATTTACAATATTTCAAATTCTGGTTATCGCAAAGATTGGGGCAATGTCTATGAGAAACCGGACTTCTTCGCGCGCCTCAAGGCGTTCATCTTGCGCCTGGTGCCCAAAATCGGTCCATTCAGCGCACTCGCGTTCCACGCGCCGCCACCGGCCGTAGAACAGCTGTACATGCACAGTTTCAACGAAACCCTGGACCGTTACCGAACATTGCTGCTTGCACAACAGGAAGGCAAACTCCAACTGCCAAACGACAACCTCGACACAGGGGAGATAACGGGACCAGCAGACTATCGACTGACAGATGAAACCTACGCGACGTTGCTGGACAAAACAAACGGCAAGCCTATTTCGGACGCCCTACGTCTGGACATTCTCGCCTATTACGCCGACCCGGGGAAAGCATTCGCAACCAAGAAAAAACCGGAAGCTTGGCAGAAAGTACTCGATGAATTGAGTAGTTTGAGAGCCGGGCCCACCGCAGGTGCAATGACGCGCTGATTCTTTCGTGACGGCCCAGATGGGCCTTTCGACATTCAAGTTGACGACTCGCGGCACGATCTTCAATGATCCGCACCTGCCCCTCACCGACCCGATTGCAATTAGAAGCAGTGAGACGGGTTACGAATTTCCTTTACCCCATCTATAACCTAAGTTTGAACGGCGTTGAGCAAGGATGATGAAGCCGGGAGCCTTGTGGCTTCAACGGTGTGATAAACCTTGCAGAATCATGCGTTAGCTTGAGCACGAATGAGTAAGAGAGCAACGCGGAATCCCAAGTCTTGCGCGTCTGCCAGTTCCGCCACTCCCGCAGTGGTTCTGCCCATGACACCGGGAATGAGCCGCCAGCCGCCAGACCAACGAAAGCGCTGGAATGTGGCGTTTCTTGGGAGCATAATGGCGTTGCATTCAGACAAACAACCGGCCATCCCCGCGGCCGAAAGTTCCGCCTCCCCAGCAGGCGCGAACGAGAGGCCCCGCTGCGAAAGAGGGCAGCGCCATGATTATTCAAGAGCAGGGCGATCAGCTAATCCTGATCCGGCAGACCGACCATGCCATGTTGTCCGGATTTTTTGCGCGCGCGCTGGGGAACAAACTCTTCAGCCGGCCGGAGCCTTTTGAGTCTTTCTGCCTTGCCGCGGCGGAACATGACAACGGCTGGCAGGAATGGGAACTGCTCCCGCAGATCGATCCAAAGACCTTCAGTCCCTACAACTTCATGTCCATTCCGACTGAGGAGCATATCGCTCTCTACCAGCGGGGCATTGAGCGCGTGGTCAGGGCGGACCACTACGCAGGCCTCCTAGTGAGCTTGCATGCCTCAGGACTGTACGATCGGACGCGCGCCACCATGCCTGGCTTTTCCGCCAAGTACGTCAAGTCGAGCGAGTCGGCGGTTGTCACAGACTTTCTTCAGCGGCTGAGACTCCAACAATTGCGACTCAAAGTGGACCTTCGCGCCGATCCCGTGATGAAGCGTTTCGCGGACGACCACGCATTGCAGGCGAATCTTCAGCGAATGGAAGCACTCGACCGGCTATCGCTCTATTTCTGTCTCGCACCCTTGGACGGCTCAACGATCGATGCCGTTCCGGTGAATGGCAATGGCACGGAAGCGGACTGGGATCTGCAGCCCGCGGGGAATAATTTTGTGACGGTACAACCCTATCCCTTTGCGAAGGATCCGCTGGAGATCAGCATTCTTGCGCGGCGCGTGCCCCGGCGGCCTTATGCGGACGAAAACGAATTCCATAAAATCCTAGCGCAGGCTCCTTATTTCGCGTTGAACTTTACGCTGAGCGAAGATGGTGCGCGCATTCATTCGCGGTCCGCGGTCGCTTAGTCAATTCCTCCGATCAATCCAATATCTGCCCGCGCGTCTCTGGCAGAGCCAGCGCCAGCAGCGCTGCCATCAAGAAAGCCCCCCCTTGTAAGAAGAAAGCGGGGCCGATCCCGTAGCGCAACGCCAGCGCGCCAACGGCGAACGGCGCAATACCGGAAATTCCACGGCCAATGTTGTAGCTCAGTCCCATGGCGGTGGCGCGGATTTCGCCGGGAAAAAGCTCGCTCACAATCGCTGCGTATCCGGAGAAATAGCCCGTGCCGAAAAAGGCCACAAACGGCCCGAGGACCAGCAGCCAGAAAGCGCTTCGCGACATTCCATAAATGGGCACAAGCGCTGCCGCGATCAACAAATACAAGAAGTAAGGTTTGCGCCGCCCGTACCTATCCGAAAAAAAACCAAACATCGCGTATCCCAGCCATTTTCCAAAGCACATTACCAGATAGAACGACGTCGTCTTCACCATGCTGAGCCCTCGCCCGCCTTGCGTCGGCGAAAGCGACAAATACGCGGGTACCCAGTAGAACAACCCCCAATAGCCGAACATCGTGCAGGTATTCATCGCCGTGGCCAGGATTCCGTTGCGCAGGACTCCTTTCTCTAGCAGCTTTCCCAACGGCACTTTGTGTTGCCGGTCTGCACGTTTCCTCCACAATTCTGGCTCGGGCACCTTCGCTTGAATCCAGAAAACCAGAAACGCGGGCAGCACGCCGACAAAGAAAACCGCGCGCCATCCGTACGCCGGCAACACGAACATCACCACCAGCGCCGCAATCGCCTCCCCGATCGCGTAAGACGATTGCATGAACCCGAGCGCCTTGCCGCGATGTTCCGCGCGCCACGTCTCCGCGATTAACGCCGCAGCCGTCGTCCACTCGCCTCCCATGCCCAACCCGAGGACGAACCGGAACACCACCAGTTGCGGAATCGTATGTGAGAAACCGCACGCAGCGCTGGCCAGCGCGTAGACGAGAATCGAAGCCATCAGCGCGCGGACGCGTCCGATTCGGTCCGCCAAGAAACCAAAGAGGAATCCTCCAATCGCTGACGCCACCAGCGTCACCGAGCTGAGAATCCCCGCCGTCTTGGTGTCCATGCTGAATGCGCCGACCAGTACCGCAAGGACGAGCGAGTAGAGCGACACGTCCATCGCGTCGAGCATCCAACCCAGGCCGCCGGCGGTCAGGGACTTTTTCTCAGGCGAGTTTGCATCCCGAATCCAAGCGAAACTAAAGAGGGAAGTCTCCTCGTTTCCTCGCGCGGATTCGATGGAAGCGGGAGAGCGCGGAGGGGCAGAGTGTGAGTTCGTCACGCGGGGATTGTACCCAAAAGCACTCTGCCGTGCGTCGAGAACAACGGGGGGCGGAATTCAACAACTGTTTCTGGCGGACTTTACGGAACAGGGTGTACCATTCGGCCTCGCGGATACTACCTGCCGTAGTACAGGTGCAATAAAAAGATTTTTGGGGGCGAAAACGATGAGCTGTCTGAGAAGTGTGACGAAAGTCTGTTCCGTTCTTGTGGCGATAGTTCTGGTTGGGCTTACTGGCACCGCGCTGCGCGCACAAACTCTAAGTGAAAACACTTTGAAAGCAATGAAATGGCGCCAGGTCGGGCCGTTCCGCGGCGGGCGCGCTCTCGCAGTCGCCGGAGTCGCAGGCGATCCGGAGACATATTATTTTGGTTCCGTCGCCGGTGGCGTCTGGAAAACCACGGACGGCGGACTGACGTGGACACCGATGACCGACAAGACCGGCATCATGTCGGTAGGCGCGATTGCCGTTGCACCTTCAGATCCGAACGTCATCTATGTCGGCACCGGTGAATCCTGTTGGCGCGGGAATATCGCGTTTGGAGACGGGATGTATAAGTCCCTCGATGGTGGCAAGACCTGGAACCATATCGGCCTTGAAGATTCGCGTCACATCGCCCGCATCCTCGTCAGCCCTACAAATCCGGACATCGTCTACGTCGCGGCCATGGGACATGCCTATGGTCCGAACGAAATGCGTGGGGTATTCAAATCCACGGACGGCGGCAAGACTTGGCAAAAAGTTCTATACAAAGACACGAAGACCGGCGCAATCGATCTCACGTTCGATCCCTCGAATCCGCACATCCTGTTTGCCGCTCTTTACGAAGCGCAGCGCTATCCCTGGACGGCCGTCAGTGGCGGGCCCGGCAGCGGCCTTTACAAGTCAACCGATGACGGCGCGACCTGGACACATCTCGAAGGCCATGGGCTTCCTTCCGGCGTGCTTGGCCGCATCGGCGTGTCTGTGTCCGGCGGCGACGGCAACCGCGTCTACGCCATCATCGAAGCGGAAAAGGGCGGCATTTATCGCAGCGAAGATGCCGGCGAGACTTGGCACCTCATCAATCCGGACCATCGCTTTACGCAGCGTGCCTGGTATTTCCATCACATTTTCGCCGATCCCAAGAGTGTCGATACGGTCTACGTGCTCAACACAGGCGTCTACCGTTCCACCGATGGCGGCCATACCTTCAGCGCCATTCGCGCGCCGCATGGAGACAATCACGGCCTGTGGATCGATCCCACGCACACGGATTGGATGATCAATTCCAACGACGGCGGTGCGACCGTTTCTCATGACGGCGGCAAGAGCTGGACGACGCAAGCGAATCAGCCGACCGCGCAGTTCTATCACGTCGCCACGGACAATGCTTTCCCTTATCACATTTATGGCGCGCAACAAGACAACTCGACGGTAGCGATCGCCAGCCGCAGCGATGACGGCGTAATCGACCGCCCTGATTGGTACGAGGTCGGCGGCGGCGAATCAGGCTTCGTCGTTCCAGACCCCAAGAATCCCAACATCGTCTATGCAGGCTCTTACGATGGTTTGATCACGCGCTTCGACAAGAAAAATCATCAGGAGCAGGACATCTCTTCGTGGCCTCTCAATCCCATGGGCTCCGGGGACGCCGATTTGAAGCACCGCTTCCAGTGGACCGCCCCGATCATGATGTCCGCCAACGATCCAGGCGCTCTCTATCACGGTGGCGAAGCGGTTTTTAAGTCCACCGACGAAGGAATGACCTGGACGGCCATCAGCGGCGATCTCACGCGCAACGATAAGAGCAAGGAGCAATCCTCCGGCGGGCCCCTCACACAAGACAACACCAGCGTCGAGTATTACGGCACCATCTTCGCCCTCGCTGAATCGCCCATCGAGAAAGGCCTGATTTGGGCGGGCAGCGATGATGGGTTAATTCATGTGACGCGCGACGGCGGCCAGCATTGGGAGGACGTTACCTCAAAAGAATTCGGCGAGTGGAGCAGAGTGAAGAGCATCGATCCGTCGGCCCATGCCGCAGGCACGGCCTACCTCGCCATGGATCGTCATCAACTCGACGATTTCCGTCCGTACTTTTTCAAAACAGTCGACTTCGCCAAAACTTGGACAAAAATTACGAACGGCCTGCCGGAGAATAGTTACGCCCAAGTCGTCCGCGAAGATCCCAAGCGCAAAGGGCTGCTCTACGCCGGCACGGAAACAGGCATCTACATCTCCTTTGACGACGGCGGTCATTGGCAATCGCTGAAACTCAATCTGCCGACCACGCCCGTTCACGACCTCACCATTAAAGGCGATGATTTGGTCGTCGCCACCTACGGCCGCGCCTTCTGGGTTCTGGATGACATCGCTCCTCTTCGCCAAATGACCACAGCCGACGAAGGCGCCGAGGTCCATCTCTTTCAGCCTTCTCCGGCCGTGCGTTTCCGCGGGCCGGGCTTCACTCTGCCAGCCACGGTTCCTGTGGGCGCTAATCCGCCTTCCGGTGCCATCATTTATTATTCGCTGAAGACCGCTCCCAAAGAACAAATCACCCTCGAAGTCCACGACGAGCATGGCAAGCTCGTTCGCAAGTATTCCAGCAAGAAAACCGGTGCTGGCGCTTCTCCGGAGGAAGAAGAGTTCGGCTTCCGCAGGCAATCGGAGGAACTTCCCGCTGAAGCGGGCTTGAATCGCTTTGTCTGGAATTTGCAATACGAATCCCCCACCACAGTTCCTGGCTCAGTCGGTTGGGGAGGCCGTCCGGAAGGCCCGCTCGTCGTTCCCGGCACATACGAAATCAAGCTAACCGTTGGTGGAAAGAGCGAATCCGCCAAAGTGGAAGTCACCAAGGATCCGCGCGTCTCTGCGACGCAAGCCGACTTCGACAAGCAGGAAGAGCTCGCCAAGCGGATCAGCGAACGCGTGGGCGCCGGCGATGAAGCAGTGAACCAGCTTCGCAGCGTCCGCGCGCAACTCGAGGCTCTGAAGAAGCGCCTCGCCGCCGACGCCAGTGCAAAACCTGTGGTCGATTCGGCGGACGCCCTCATCAAGAAAATGAACGCCGTCGAAGAAAAAATCATCCAGCCGAAAGCCACCAGCGGCGAAGACGCGCTGAACTATCCGATTCAAGTTGCGAATCAGCTGGCGGCCTTGCAAGAAACCGTGGAAAGCGCGGACACCGCTCCCACCGCTGCGTCCTTCGAGGTCTTTGACGTGCTCGACAAACGGCTGGATGTTCAATTGGCCGCGTGGCATGAACTCGAATCGAAGGATCTTGCCGCGCTCAACACCGAAATCCAAAAAGCGAAAATTCCCGCGATCGCTCCCGCAGCCGAAAAGAAGGAATAAAACGGGCTGCCGTAGCTACTAGTAGAACGTCTTTGTTCGTATGTGGAAGAGGAGGCGCGTCTGCGTTTCCTCTTCCACATCACTTATAGTACTGCGCAGGCGCAGGCCCTCAGAAATTTCATTGCTCTGGAATCCATGTTTTGCTACTCTCCGCCCACAGTTGAACCCCTCGGAGGTGTGTTCATGGCATTTTGCAAAGCGTGTGGTCAAGACGTAGGCGAGGCAACATTCTGTCCAAAGTGCGGCGCCGCGCAAGCCGTGGCGTCGGGCGGAGCGCAGGGCGAAGTGGTTGCCGCTCCAGCTGCGGCCTCTGCTACCGAAGGCTTGGATGAAAACGTCGCGGCTTTAGTTTCTTATCTAGTTGGATGGGTCACGGGCCTCATCTTCTTGCTCATCGACAAGCGCCCGTTTGTGAAGTTTCACGCTGCCCAGTCGATTGCGTTCAACATAGCCATCATCCCCTGTTGGATCGGACTGTGGATCGTGGAGTTCATCCTGGCGCATATCCCGATTATTGGATTTCTCGGGCTAATTATGTTTCCGATTTTTGGTCTCGCCATCTTCGCGGTTTGGATTTTCTTGATGTACAAGGCTTACAGCCACGAGATGTTCAAGCTGCCCATCATCGGCAATATTGTCGAAGGGATGGTCAACAAATAGTTTGGTTTCTGGCTTCTCCGTTTTGAGAGCCGTCCGGCTACGCCGGGCGGCTCTCCAATTTTCCCGCTACGACGTCCGCGCTTTCCGCTTGACTTCTTTTTCGCGTCACTCCACCCTAAAAGGCTTTATCCCTCTTGGGACAATGCGGGATTAAAACCGAAAGGCGCAATCGCGATCACATGACCCGAGTCCGGCTCTGCTTCCATGACCACTGTTTCGATGGGACCGCGTCCGCAGCTCTTTTCTACCGCTTTTACAAGGAAAAATTCGATCCCGCCGCGGAATTTAGCTTTACAGGCATGACCCATCGCGCTTCGCAGCCCTGGACTCCCGGCCTTTTCGATGGAGATGAAAACGCCATCGTCGATTTCAAGTACTCCAACTCGCCCAAAGTGACCTGGTGGTTCGACCACCATCAAAGCGCATTTCTCACCCCCGCGGACGCCGAACAATTCCGCAATCATCCCGGCCCGCACATGTTCTACGAGCCCGATTACAAATCCTGCACAAAACTGATCGCCACCGTCACGGGGGAAAAATTCGGATTTGACACGAAACCGCTCGAGGAATTGATTCACTGGGGCGACATCATCGACGGCGCGCAATATCCCACTCCCGAGTCCGCCGTCGAGCTGACCGAGCCCGCCACGCAGCTCGGCTTAGTGATCGAAGCAGCGCCGGAAGACGGATTGCCCGCGCGCATCATTCCCGAGCTTGCCTATCGTCCGCTCGCCGAGATGGTCAAGCTTCCGCTAGTCGCAAAATACCTCGGCCCTCTGCTCGAACGCCATCGCAAATCCATCGAGATCCTCCGCGAACGTTCGGAAGCCGTCGACGGTGTCATTTTCTTTGACGTCAGCGATCTCGACCTCGAAGGCTACAACAAGTTCATCCCCTATCTACTGCATCCCGAGTGCGTTTATTCGGTCAGCGTCAGCGCCTCCGCGGTCCGCGCCAAAGTTTCGCTCGGCACGAATCCGTGGAATCAAGCCACCGCCGACAAAAATCTCGCCTCACTCGCGGAAAGGTTCGGCGGCGGCGGCCATCCGCGCGTTTCCGCCATCTCCTTCGATCCGGCTGATCTTCCGCGCGCTCGCCAGGTCGCCCGCGACCTAGCCGCCGAGCTCCGCGCCAAGTAAAGCTGAATTTCGCGCCAAGAAATCGCCGATTTTCCACACGAGTGCAGCCAATCGACAAAAATCCGCGTCCAATGTAAAATTCTTAGCACGCTGTGGACCGGTAGCTCAATGGTAGAGCAGTTGACTCTTAATCAACGGGTTGGAGGTTCGAGTCCTCCCCGGTTCACCAAATATTCGAGTAATCGTCATCCCATCACTCAACCGCAAGACGAGAGGAAGGATTTGAGTACTACTCCTTCCTGCCAAGTGTT
>JBARBE010000009.1:0-2735 GCA_049792735.1 Candidatus Acidiferrum sp. | reverse complement strand
ACCGCATCGCAGAGCGGGCTGCCTGCAGGAATTTCCGAAATTTGCAATCGTTCAGGGAGCTTATGAGCAGCGTTAAAGCCACACAACTCCGCCCCGGCATGGTCGTCCAGCACGAGGGCCAGCTTTTTACGGTTTTCAGCGTCGATCACCGCACGCCCGGCAACAAGCGCGGCTCGATGCAAACGCGCATGAAAAATCTCCGGACGGGGGTCATGATCGACTACCGCTTCCGCGCCGAAGAATTCGTCGACCGCGCGATCCTCGACGAAGTCGAGTTTGAATACCTTTACAACGAGGGCGACGAATTTCACTTCATGAATACGCAAACCTACGAACAGATGCAGATGACCCGCGAAGAACTGGGCGAAACGGTGTACTATCTCATTCCGAACACCACTGTGAAGATCGAATTCTTCGAGGAAAAGCCGATTGGTGTCGACTTGCCGGACACCATGGAATTAAAGGTCATGGAAACGGAACCGACTTTGCAGAAAGCCACCGCCAGCGCGGTAATGAAGCCGGCCACGCTCGAAACTGGCCTTGTCATTCAGGTGCCGCCGTTCGTGAACTCCGGCGACAGGGTAAAGGTGGATACCACGGAAGCGCGGTACGTTCAGCGCGTCGAATAAACATTCGGCGCTCGCGCTGAACTTTGGTTGTCAAGTTTTGATTTTCGCGGTTCGAGTTTTGCATTTCGATTTTCCGCCTCCGCAGCTAATTTCCGCGCGAGCGAAAATTAGAAGAGGCGAAAGAGCCCCGGGCAACCGGGGCTCTTCGTTCTTTGAAAACTGATTTTGGTGGAGCTTTCTTCACGCCGCACTTCTCCCGCGTCGCGCATTTTGAATTGCGAATCTTGCAATCGGCATAAAACAACGCGAAAGAAAAGCGGCAGCAGAGCCGCCGCACTCCAAGCGGCGAAAAACGGCCTTCGGCAATTCCTGTTTTTCTTTATGCTTTGCTGGCGGCGGATTTTTCGCCGGCGGGATGCGCACCGAAAACGCGATCGAAGATTGTATCAACGTAGCGAAGCTGGCGCTGCAAATCAAACGTATGCGCCAGCGCTTTCGCATCGAGATATTTTGTGATTCGAGCGTCGCTGGCCACGCGCTCCTGAAAATTCGATTCCGTTTCCCAAGCGGCCATCGCATTTTCCTGCACGGCTTTGTACGCGTCGTCGCGCGGCATGCCTTTCTCGACAAGGTCCTGGAGCAGTTGGCCGGAGTACACCAATCCGTGCGTGGATTCGAGGTTGCGCAGCATGCGTTCGGGGAAGACGCGCATTTCGCCGACGATCGTGGTCATTTTGGCGAGCATGTAGTCCACGAGAATTGTCGAGTCAGGAAGAATGATGCGCTCGACGGAGCTGTGGGAAATATCGCGCTCGTGCCAAAGCGCTACATCTTCATACGCGGCGAGCATGTTCGAACGCACGAGGCGCGCGAGCCCGCAAATCTGTTCGCACGCCACGGGATTGCGCTTGTGCGGCATCGCGGAACTGCCGCGCTGCTCGCCGCCGAATGGTTCTTCCGCTTCGCGGACTTCGGTGCGCTGAAGATGGCGAATTTCCAGAGCGATTTTCTCGAGTGCAGCTGCGATGAGCGCGAGCGCGCTGAGATAGTGCGCGTGGCGATCGCGCTGAATCACTTGCGTCGAAACGGCGACGACGGCGAGACCGAGTTTTTTGCAAATGCGCTCTTCCATTTCCGGGCCGAGGTGCGATGCATTGCCCACGGCGCCGGAAATTTTCCCGACCGCCATTTCCGTGGACGCTTCGCGAAAACGTGCGATGTTCCGCTGATTTTCCGAAAACCAGTTTGCTATTTTCAGCCCGAAAGTAATCGGCTCGGCGTGAACGCCATGCGTGCGGCCGATTTGCGGCGTGTGGCGAAACTGGTGCGCGCGAAGATCGAGAATCTCGCCGAAGATAACCAGATCGCGTTGAATGATGCGGGAAGCATCGCGAACCATCAGCGCTTGCGCGGTGTCCACGACGTCGTTCGATGTCAATCCATAGTGCAGCCAGCGCGCCGCGGCGGGATCGCCGATGGATTCGCCGACGTCCATGGTGAACGCGATGACGTCATGCTTCACGCGCGCTTCGAGTTCGTGAATGTGTCCGACATCGACTTTGGCGCGCTCGCGGATAATGGCCGCAGCATCTTTCGGCACCTGGCCAGCTTCAGCAAGCGTTTCGGTGGCGGCGAGCTCGACGTCAAGCCACTTTTGGAAGCGGTTCGCATCGCTCCAGACGTGGCCCATTTCTTTGCGCGTGTAACGTGGAATCAAAGCGACTCTCCCGGGAATCGAGGCGCGTAGCCACGCCGAGCGATGCGGCCCTCCACTCAGCTTAGCGGGATATGCGCCGTGCTTCCCTTTCCATCATACCGTAAGTGACTGCCGGAAGGTCCGCGCACAGAACGAAACCTCGAGGAGAAATGGTCCCAGCACAAATGCTCTAGGATATAGGCATTCTATATGGTAGGGTATAGGCGCTCTATAGCCATGCTGCAGGGGAGAACTTTGTGCCGTATCAAAACCGGATGGAATTGCTGCAAGGGACGCTGGACCTCTTGATCCTGCAAACGCTGATGTGGGGTCCGCGGCACGGGTACGGCGTCGCCCAGGCCATTCGCGCCAACTCAGGCGAGCTGCTGCAAGTCGATGCTGGATCGCTGTATCCAGCGCTGCACCGTCTCGAAAAGAAAAAATGGATCGGCGCGGAATGGAAAGTTTCG
>JBARBE010000008.1:0-1988 GCA_049792735.1 Candidatus Acidiferrum sp. | reverse complement strand
CCTTCGCGAATTTCTGACTCGTCGTCAACAACGAGGATGGAGCCTTTAGGCATGAACCGACTTCCTGACCGCGGGGAACTCCACATGGAACGAAGTGCCCTTGCCGGGAGTCGAGCGGACATCAATTTTCCCGGCGTGCTCCTTGATGATGCCGTAGCTCACGGAAAGACCCAGCCCGGTGCCGCGGCCGGTGGCCTTCGTGGTGAAGAAGGGATCGAAGATGCGATGAATATGTTCCCGGGGGATGCCAGCACCAGTATCCACAACTTCAATCTCGACACTTCCATTGTGCGCCCCGGTGCGGACTTCCAGCAAGCCGCCTCCGGGCATGGCGTCGCGAGCGTTGAGGAAAAGATTGAGAAAAACTTGCTGAAGTTTATTCGCCGAGCCGCGGACAGCTGGCAATGTTTCGCCCAAATGTTTCACGACTTGAATCTGCGAGGTTTTCAGCGGATGGGAAACGAGAGAAAGCGTTTCTTCGACGACGCGATTCACGTCTATATCCGCGGCTTCACCGGCACCGGTGCGGGAAAAATTCAAAAGATTGTTGACGATCTCGCTGGCGCGAAACGTCTGCTTGACAATCTTTTCGATGATGGACTGCCGTGGATCGCCTTCAGGCATCTGCTTCGCGAGCATCTGGATGTAATTGGAAATTACGGCCAAAGGGGTGTTTACTTCGTGCGCGACTCCGGCGGCCAGCAACCCAAGAGACGTGAGCTTCTCGGTTTGCGACATCTGCTCCGCCATGCGTTCGCGCTGCGTGACGTCGTCGAAAAGGAGGAGGCGGCCAATGCGCTCGGCGGACTTGCTGACTAGCGGGGTAATGGAGACATTTAGGGTCAGCGCCTTGCCTTGATGGTGCAAGCGCTGTTTGTAAATGCCGGTTATTTGCTCCTCGTCCCCGCGCGCCGTAATTTCGGCGGCAAGCTCCTCGGGAAGCAAAGAGCGCAACTGGCGTCCAACAGCCTCCTGGCGTGTAACGCCGAAGAGCTGTTCCATGCGCGTGTTCCAGGATTCGACGATGCCTTCCAAATCCACGGCAAGAACGCCGACGTTCAGGGACTCGACGATGTTTTCGCTGAAGTCCTTGAGGCGCGCGATCTCCAGGGCCTTTTGCTCAAGCGAGGTATACAGATGGGCGTTATCGAGCGCCACGGCGACATAGCCGGCGATCGTTTCCACGAGCTCGACGTCATCGCTGGACAAGTAATCGCCGTCCACAGTCTTTCCGAGCCCCAAAACCGCCACGGTATGCTCGCGAATACGGCACGGAACAAAATAATTTAGGTCGAGCTGTTCAAGCGTGCGGCGCACAGGCTCGCTGACGTCCCGCGCTGCACGGGGCGACTCAAAAAAGAGCGCCCCGCGCGCGAACTCGGGCCGGGCCGGACCGAGGAAACTGAGATCGAGAGGTTCCGCGAGACGAACACCCATCGAGCGGGCGAGGCGCAGATGACCGGGATTCGAGACATCCTCGACGAAAATTGCCAATCGGTCGACGAGGAGCGTCTGCGAAATGCGATCCATCACCGAGCCCAACATGGGTTCGAGCCGGACCTCGTTGGTCAGCGTGCGCCCGAACTCGATCAGCGTGCGCCGATAATCCAGGCGGTCGCGGTAGAAAAAACGATCCAGGCGGGCCTGAATCCATTCGCGGAAAGGCTGAAAAAGAAAAGCGGCGATAACGATCGCGATGATACCACCGACGGGACCGTTCGCCGGCGCATGAAAGATCTGCGGAATGAGCGCCACAAAGAAAAAGTAAATCGCAGCGACCGCCGCGGTCGCCGCGGTATACGCCAAGCCGCGCTTGAAAATGATGTCTACATCCATCAGGCGGTAGCGAATGATGGCGTAACCGAAGCACAGCGGGATGAACACCAGGCTTACCGTCGTGAATTTCATCCACGGTTTGGTGGCTGAATCGAACGCGTAGGGCACAATGTACAGAACGGCAAAGGGGACGGTGCCGACGAAGGTGCCAG
>JBARBE010000007.1:0-1923 GCA_049792735.1 Candidatus Acidiferrum sp. | reverse complement strand
ATTCCGTCTTACGCCGCCGCTTTGTTTGACGGAGTTCCCAAAGGCGCCGGCGCCGTGGCGAGCGCGCGCGTGCTGGTTCACAACATTCCGTCGCCTTTTTTCACCGGCCCGCTGCGCTCGCCCGCGCGATTCCAAAACACGTTCGCGCAGGAGTCCTTCATGGACGAATTGGCGGCCCACGCCAAAGCGGACCCGGTGGAATACCGCCTGCGCCACTTACGAAACCAGCGCGTGATCGGCGTGCTCGAAGCCGCGGCAAAAGCGGCGAATTGGGAAGCGCGTCCCTCGCCCCGCTCGGGAATCCGTAAGACGGGCCAGGCAAACGGCCGCGGCGTGGCGTGCGTCGCTTATGAAGGCGACAACGGATACACAGGCATCGTTAGCGAGGTGGAAGTGGATCAGGCCACCGGAAAAATCGCGGTAAAACGCGTGGTCGTCGCCATCGATGCCGGCCCCATCTCCAACCCGGACGGCCTCAAGAATCAGGCCGAAGGCGGGGCACTTCAGGGCATGAGCCGCGCCTTGCTCGAAGAGGTGACCTGGGATGATCAGAAGATAACGTCGATTGACTGGCGTACCTATCACACCTTGCCGCTCGGCTTCAGCATTCCTAAAGTGGAATGCGTGCTGTTGAACCGTCCGGATGAAGAAGCCACCGGCGCCGGCGAGACCGCCATCACCGTCATTGCCGCCGCCATCGGCAACGCCGTGTTCGATGCCACGGGCGCACGCCTCCGCCAGATTCCGTTCACAGCGGAACGCGTGAAAGCGGCGCTCAACGCGCGGGCTTAATGCCCGTGTCTTTCTACTGGCAGTATGTCCCGCATTTGCACCGGAACGGATATACTGGCGGATTCGATCCCTCGAAAGCCGGAGACCGTATGAAACATTTAGTATTCGCTGCCCTGCTGGCGACCTTCGTCGCCGGGGCCCAGACGCCCGAAGCCGAGAACGCCCGTCTTGGATGGGCATTTCTGACACCTGACAAACAACAGCCACCCGCCCATGAAGAGAGCGGACCAATCCGCGTCCCGGGCAGCTCGAAAGAGTACACAGCGGCCGAGATCGACAATCTATCGAGTCCGCCAGATTGGTTTCCCGGCCAGTACGGAGCAGCGCCGTCTATTGTCCAACACGCCAAAGGCGCGGCGCTGGCGTGCGGGTCGTGCCACTTGATGTCGGGACATGGCCACCAGGAATCGGCCGACCTGGCGGGCCTGCCGGTTGATTACATCGTGCGCACCATGAACGATTTCAAGAGCGGCGCGCGCATCGATCCCGCGCGCATGAACACCATCGCCAAGGCGATGTCCGAGGAAGAAATTCGGCAGGCTGCCGAATATTTCGCCGCGCTGAAGCCGGGCGGCTGGATCAAGGTGGTGGAGACCGACACCGTGCCCAAGACCTACGTCGCCGTCAAAGGGCGGCAACGCCTGCCCTTGCCGAACGGGGGTACGGAGCCGCTGGGGGACCGGATTATCGAGCTTCCGCAGGATATGGCGAGAGCCACCAGCCGCGATCCTCACTCCGGATTCGTGGCGTACGTTCCGGTGGGCAGCGTTCAGAAAGGCGCGGAGCTGGTGAAAACCGGCGGCGGGAACAAAACCATCGCTTGCGCGATTTGTCACGGCGATTCGCTGCAGGGCTTGGGCGACGTTCCCCGGATTTCCGGCCTGCACCCGGCATATGTCGCGCGCCAGCTTTATGGTTTTCAGACCGGCACCAATCACAGCGTGTCATCGGCGCTGATGAAGAAAGTAGTCGCGAATCTGACCCCCGATGACATCCTGGCGATTGCGGCGTACGCAGCGACGAAGTAGTTCAGCAAACAAGAGGAGAGGATCATGAGCCCAATCAAAATCTTTGCGGTGGCGCTGGCGGTTTCCTCCGTTGCCGTGGCGCAAGACGCTTCCAATATTGACA
>JBARBE010000006.1:0-4983 GCA_049792735.1 Candidatus Acidiferrum sp. | reverse complement strand
GAAGTGCGAAATTTCTGCGCGTTCTTCGCTGGATCGCTTTTGTCGACGCCGAATTCATAGAAATTGTTGTAGTGCGTCACGGCCTCGTAGGAAGTTTCTGTTTCCGTGGTGCTGAACGGGCTCTTGACCAAGTTGGGGAACTTCACGCCGGCATAAGCAATTTGCGACGGAGCGGAGAGATCGAGGAGTTTTTTTCCGGCAATTGCAGCGGCTCCGGCGATGCCCATTGCTTTCAGAAATCTTCGCCGGTTGAGGTAGATTTCTTTCGGCGTGACGTCTGCGTAGGTCAGTTCGGGCTTTTTTTGTAACAACATTCTGTTTTCCTTAGAAACCGCGCGCGAACCCACTTATATACTACGAGCGTTCATTTAAATTGGATGCATCAAATTTATACGAGGATTCCAACTTCCGAATTGAGCGCTTCAGCGCGTTAACGGTGGCCGTGGAGGCGTTCGAGAACGGCCTGAGCCGCGATTACGCCGTGATATTGAGCTTCTTCGAAAATGGAGATGCCGCTGAGATCGGAGTTGGCGAAGATAAGGCGAGAATCGCGGCGGGGCTGTGCGAGACGCAAGCGCTCTTCTGAGAAAACCGAGCCGACGGCGGGGCGAATCATGGCGTGGCCCATGCGCATCACATCGATGCGCGAAACGCACTGCCGAATGTCGGAGTGGACCCGCTCGAGATCGCGGAGAATGGCTTCCTTCCAATAGTTCCAGTCCTTTTCGAGAAGCAGTTGGCGGTTCTGCGCCGGCGTACCTTCGACGAGAGACCAATAAAAAGTCCATACCGTGCGATCAATGTGCGTGCGCACGCTTTGGTGCGTGTCATCAACGTAACCGAGCGTCGGCGAGTCGAGAAACACCGTGTCCCAAGTCGGTTCGGCGCCACGGGAATCGGGAATGCGATCGAGCGTTAGGTTGGCGGTGAGCCACGGGGAATAAACGAAATCGTGGAGGTGCGGAAAGCCCTCCATTAAATAGGGCGCCAGAAAAGTGGGCGCGGCAAAGATGACGAATTCACTCTGAAACTCCGTGTCGCCAGAGAAGACGCTGTAGCCGCGTTTTGTTTCCGTAATGTGATGGACCATCTCATTGGTGCGGACATTTTCACCGACGCGCTCGAGAAGTCGCCGCGTAATCCACCCATTTCCTTCCGGCCACGTGAGCGGGCCCTTTTCTTCCACCTCGCGCGAACAAAAATAATGCAGCCCAGCCCAGGCAGAAGTGTCCTTCGCCAGCGCTCCGTAATCGTCGCGGCAGACGTAGTTCATATACCAGTTGACGAGCCGCGAATCGCAGCCTTGCTGGTGAAGCCAATCGGAAAAAGAAATTCGATCCAGATCCTGGAATTTCGTGGTGCGGCCGAGTTCGAGCGGAATCGTGAATTCTCCAGTCGCGCGGAACTTCGCGAAAAGATCCTCAAGATGCTGAAACTGGTTGCGGCCTTTTTGTGTGAGACCGACGGCGGGCTCGATGCCATCTTGCCAGCGGCCGTAGAGAAAAAGCCGCTCCTGCGGCGCAAAGCAGAGATAGCGCTCATTCCACTCGCCGTTCTTTAGCACCCCAAGATCTTCGAACAGCTCGCGGACATACACGGCCTTGGGCCCGGGAACCGGCACGTAGTGCGCCGCCCAGGGATACGCGCTGATCTCGTTCTCGCCCCAGCGCGCATTTCCTCCCGCCTGCGGATTCATTTCCAGAACGACGAAATCCGTGAAGCCGCGCTTGCGCAAACGCCACGCGGCACTGAGACCAGCAATCCCTCCGCCCACGATGACGACGGCAGATTTCTCGACGCGCTTCGGCGGGGGAAAAAAAGCGCGGTCTCGCAACATGTGGCCCATCTGAAAAGAATCGTTGACGAACGAGCCTGCGATGGGCCGGTCCGACTTGAGCGAGAGTCCAACGAGGGCGGCGCTTCCGCCCCGGAGAAATTTGCGCCGTCCAACCTTCAATGACTGATGTCCTTCCAGTCGTTGTCATACGCGCGAACAAGCACCTGATCGTTCAGATGGTTGGCGGGCATCGGGAGCGGAGCCATGTCCGGAGGAAATTGGAACAGCGCCGGCAACCCCTCGAGATTGATGAAGCGGAGGCCGTTCGGAAGAGAAGTAGGCGGAGCGTACTCGTGGAAGGAAGCGAGAACGAATCCCCACTCGCCGAAACTCGGAACATAGACATGATATGGATACGTTTGTAAGCCGGCCTGCTTGATCGTTTGCGCGATGCACCAAAAGGAATCTCGAGCAAACATCGGCGAAGTGCTCTGTACAACCATGATACCTTGCACGCTGAGATGGCGAGCGACAGCGCGATAAAAGGCCGTCGTGTACAGCTTGCCGAGCGAATAATTTGTGGGATCGGGAAAATCGACGACGATGAAATCGAAGCTGTCGGTGTTCGAATCGACCCACGGAAAGGCATCGGCATTAATCACATGAACGAGCGGAGACAGGAGCGATTTGTTGTTGAGCTTCGTCAGCATCGGATGCGATGAAAACAGTTTAGTCATCTCCGGATCGAGGTCGACCAGAGTGATGCTTTCAATTCGCGGATATTTCAGGATTTCGCGAACCGCCAGCCCGTCACCGCCGCCAAGCACGAGAACACGGTGCGGAACGGGAACGGCTGCGAGGCCCAGATGTATCAAAGCTTCGTGGTAGCGATATTCATCGCGAGAGCTGAATTGCAAATGACTGTTGAGAAAAAGACGAATGTCGTCCTTGAAGCGTGTCAGCACTAGATGCTGGTAACGCGTGTCCTTCGCAAAAATGATGTCGTCGGCATAGATGTTATCTTCAGCGGTGGCCGTGATGTGGCGCGCCTCCGCCATGCCGATTCCTAGCCCGCATAAAACGAGGAGGCACATGGCACGGAGAGCTCGCGTATCCGGAATCTGATTGGAAAATAAGTAGGTGCTCCAGAGCGCGACGCCCGCGTTCACAAGACCAAAGAGCATGGCCGAGCGGACTAGCCCAAGTCGCGGCACGAGCAGAATTGGAAACAAAAGAGACGCGCCAAGCGCCCCCAGATAATCGAACGTGAGGACGTGGGCGATCACGTCGCGGAATTGATAGCGGTCGCGCACGATGCGCATGAGCAACGGGATTTCCAGGCCGACAAGAACGCCCATCACAACCACGATGGCGTAAAGAATCAGTTCGAATCCTTGTGTAAATGCGAATGCCATCATCAAAAGCGCGGAAGAAAACCCCCCGATCACGCCAATCATCAGCTCGATCCACACGAACCGCTGAACAAGACCGCGATTCAAATAGCGTGATAGCGCGCTGCCAATCCCCATCGCAAAAAGATACGTTCCAATGATGGTTGAGAACTGGAACACGCTGTCGCCCACCAAGTAGCTTGCAAGCGTCCCCGCGACAAGCTCATAGATGAGCCCGCACGCCGCAACCAGCAGCACCGAGATGAAGAGCAGAATGCCCATGCGCTAATGAATCGCTGAGGCAATGATGATGCAGATGCCGATCGACATGGCCCCGACGAGAATCGCCAGCGCCATGTTGTGCTCCTGGACGATTTCCTTCCAAAGATGATACGGCGTCAATTTGTCCATCACCAAAAACGCGATGATGAAAATCAGCATGCCGAGAAAGGCGAACGCCAGCGCTGCAATAATATTGCCGAGCGGAACGAGGTTCATCTTATTTGCCTCCGGTGTAATGGTGATAGAAGCCGTAAACGGAACGATAGGAACCGGGATTGTCACGAACGGACTTGGGAACATTTTTCAACTGGCTGATCCTGTCGAGGCTCCAACCGCTGTATTGCGCAAAGCAGGTGCCCCCGAGGACCAGCAATCCATAACCGAGATAAAGCTTTCTGAACATCTTTTAATCCTCCGAATTCCCGATGTGAATGGGCGGATGATCGCTCTCGGCCCACCGCGCGCGCTCAAAACTCATCGAACGCCACGTAATCGCAATCGCCGGAATCAACAACGCCAGAAAGGCAACGCCGAACAATCCGGGCACAGTCACGTCTCGCCTCACTTGCACTGTGTAGACAAGGGGAGGATGTCTGGGATCGACTTCAGGCTCGATGCGCAAATAATAGTGTCCCGAAGGCACGCTCGGTATCACCACGCTGTCCTTCTGGCTGCCTTCGGTCCAAGAACCATCGCTGTCGTAACCGTGGTAATAGCTGACTTCCCGGCCGAAATCCCAAGCTCGTCCAGACTCCTCACTGATCAGCGCGTAGTTCAAATAAATCCACGAGTTGTCGACATTGGCCGACGTCGTGACCTCCACATTCGAAGTGCGCCCATCCAAATTGAACACATCGGTCACAAACGAGGCTTCGCCTTTTGGCTCGCCCGCGTTCAATGTATAGCTCGAGTCGAAGATCGTCGTCTTCTTCGAAGCCAGATCGAATCCCGCAAGCAGCACCAGAAGCAAAATCGCAAACGCCAGGAACGCCGACCAGATGCCTTTCACATTTTCGCTGACTGGCGACGGTTGATTCTCATAAACGCCGACCGCTTCCGGCGCTTGCCCCGGCAAATTAAACGCCTTCCAGATATCCGCGCCATACATGTATTCGCCGATGGACCAGGTCACTTCGTTGGCCATTTTTTCCGACGACAGCACGCGTGGCGGCTTGACGTAATCGGTCACCGTTGCGTGCTCGCCGACGCGCACCTGCCACGGAAACTCGCCCAGCACGTAATTCGTATTCGCTTCCGCGGTCTGAAAGTGCTTGTAAATTTCGCCCAAGTAATTGACGGAGGCGAACTGGACGATAGGCAACTCCTTGCAAACGCTGATGTCGTTCCAGTGGCCCTGATATTCCGTCAGATAGCGCGTGGGTTTATAAGGATTAAAGAGCACGTACTCGTGCCAGTCGTAGCGAACTCCCTCGACGGTAATGCTCCGCCGCTGAAATCCGATCACCTCATAATCCGTCCCGCGAATTTTGCCGCGCGTCCCCAGCGGAATCAGTGGCGGCACTTCACCGGTGA
>JBARBE010000005.1:0-14854 GCA_049792735.1 Candidatus Acidiferrum sp. | reverse complement strand
GGCTTTGGGAGTGCTCACCTGGGAACGTTCTCGCTCAAGTCGCAGCAGGTCAGGGTCAACTTGGTTTGCCAGACGCTTTATCGCCAAACAGGTTGTATGAAATAGATGAAATTGGTCATCGATATTTTGGGGAAGTTGAACCGTCCTGAATTTTCCGGATGAATCCAGCCATCTTTCAGGGGCCTGACTAAAGAAGCGGACGGTATATTGTCGGTCGATGGGTGGAATGAGATCCGGAAACAAATGGTGAAATGCCTTTGAGTTGACAACAATTGTCGCGTCGGATATGGAGAGCTTGAGGGCCGCATAGTGAGTCTTGAGGCGGAGAATGGCAGCAGAATATTCGGATTCCGAGAGCTCAGACATCCTAAGGCCTTTGAACTGCTGAAGCCCCTCAGTTTGACTTACCAGGGAAGCGTGAAATGGCAACCAGTTTGTAAGCCTTGTTTTGGCTTTATTCGAGTCGCCCATCCTATGCATGCCCCACGCCGTAAGGGTTGCATATAGCATCTCGATGTGTCTCAAAGAGAGAAAGTTCTCTGCGCCAGCGGCTAGACACTGTTCATGGAAGTAGACGCATGGCCCACCAAAGGCCAAAAACTGATTGTGAGAGCCGGAGAAATAACGCTGCTGGTCGGCAAGAAATCTATCAATGTTAGTTTGCATGCTCGTGTGATGAACCGGAATTTCGCCTCTATTCCTTGAGGTCTGAATTGTCAGTGGAGTATAAAACGGCCGACGAACTGCGTTCAGGCAATGATGTTTTTGTGCGACTACTTCATTACGGGTCATCGGACTTGGGGATGAATTCGAAGACGATCAGATGCGGCGGGGGATGTTGGGGAAGTCGAGCCAGACTTTAACGCCGCAGAAGTGGGAGCCTTCGGTGCAGATGGGGGTGGTGATGTTGGCGCGGAGATGGCAAGGTGGGCCGATGTATTTGGCGAGTTGGGGATGGACATCGCGGAGTTGGGCGACTTCGTCCATGCTGGCGGCGTAGATTTCTTCCTGGGCGTTGAAGCAGGTCCGCATGGTCCATTTGTGGAGGAGATGGAGGAGCGAGCCGGATTCGACGAGGCGGATGGATTTGGCGTTGGGGAGGAGATAGAGAGCGATTTCGAGAGGGACGCCGCGATCGAAAAGAGCGTTTTTGGCGGACCAGGCATCGTGCATGGCGCGGTCGTAGAGTTCTTTGGCGCGGGGATTTTGCGCGAGGAGAGCGGGAGTGATGTAGTCGGGGTCGCGGGTGTCGGCGAGGGTGAGAAGTGGGCGCGAGCCGGGGACCATGCGGTGGCGCTGGTCCTGGGAGTCGGCGGTATGGGAGATTTTTTTGGCGAAGGTGTAATTGGCGTGCTGGAGCGCGCGCATCATGGGGGCGTGGACGCCAATGTCGAGGACTTCGAGGCGGTAGGGATTGCGGGCGGGATTGAGGAGGCGGTCGATGGCTTCGGTGTCGGAGCATTGGGTGGCGGTTAGGCCGAGGACGGCGCGGTAGGCTTCGGCGATTACGCGGGGAGCGTTGGGGGAGTAGTCGAGGAGCTTGGAAGTTTTGCCGGCGAGTTTGGCGTCGAATTCTCTGGCGAAAGATTCGCCGTGGTCGGCGGCGACGTGATGGACTTCGCCGGTTGAAATTTCGCTTGCGCCGTTGCGCGAGATTTCCTGCCATTCGGGGCGTTCTTCGAGAGGTTCAGTCCCAAAACGATCGAAAAATTGGGGGTCGATTTTTTTGACTTCGTTAACCATGTCTCCGATGACGGAGCGAGATTCGCTGGGCGTGTCGGAGGCGCCGCTCATGCGCCAGAGACGGTGTAGAACGATCCCCGAGACGGTGTGAACCATGGTGGTGAAGGCGGCGACGGGAAGTACATAACGAGCGATTTCGATAGCGCGCTTTTCGGCGGCGCGCTCGATTTTTTGTAGGCGCTTGGGGTGGGACATGGGGCCGATGTGCCAGATGTCGGAGAGGATGGCGCGGGCGTCGTTGACGAGGAGAGCGGAAAGTTGACGGTAATAATCCCAGGCACGGACGATGGCGTCTTCGTAGATGCCCCGAGTGGATGCGTCGTAGAAAAGAGATTCGGGATCGAACATCGGATACTGGGAGGGGACGTAGGCTTGGGGGCGGTCGAGGCGGACGTAACGCTGGCTTTGCTGCTCGGAATTGTAGAAGGGGTGGGCGTGAAGGAACGACCAGACGAATTGGCGGCTGACATTTTCGAGGCCGAATTCGAAGTGGGCATGCTGGTAGACGGTGTGATGGCCGCTGTAGAACGTGGCCGCACCGATGTTGAGGCGCTGCTTATCGGTGATTTCTTCGGGCACGATGAGGCGCGGGGCGTAGCAGGTGCGCGCGGCGGCGATGGCGGAGTCGTAGGGATGCGCGAAGGCGTTGCGGAGGGTGACGCGGGGGGCGGCGGTTTCGACGAGTTCGCCGGGACGGCTAGAGTCGAACATGCGGGATTGCGTGGCCACGTTGGGAAGCAATTGTACACGGGTGGGAGGATGGAGAGAGTTGAAAGTCGAAAGTTAAAAGTTGAAGGAAGAGCGGAGATGAGACCAGGATTCGATGGCGGAATTTGGGGCGGTTGTAAAAGGAAGAGCAACGCCGAAGCGGAGTTGAAAGAGAGAGCAGAAGAGGAGAGCGAGTGCGGAAAACAATTGCGGGAAGCAAAGAGGTCCCTTATTATGGGTACGAAGTCCCTTATTAAGGGTGAGCCATGAACATTACGCTGACGCTGGACGATAAGCTGGTGAAGGAAGTACGAAAGATCGCTGCGGATAGAGATACAACCTTAACTGGATTAGTGCGAGCGCATCTTGAGGAGCTTGCCGCTGAAAACGCAAAATCAGGGCGAAAGCGGCGGGAATTGGAGATGCTCAAGAGGAGCTTTGAAAAGTTTCAATTCCGCGTGGGGAAGCGAACCTGGACGAGAGCGGACCTCCATGAGCGGTCCTGATTTTTTGGATACAAATATTCTGGTGTACGCGTACGACCCAAGCGATGCCCGAAAACAGGCTATAGCTCAAAGGATTGTGGCCAGAGCATTGGCGGGGGATGGCGTAGTGTCGACACAAGTCCTGTCGGAATTTGCGGTAACCCTGCTACACAAACTCTCGCCACAGGCACAGCCAGATGATGTGGTGGAGACTCTGGACTCGCTAAGCGCGATCAGAATGATCAGTCAGGATTTTGGCGTGGTGCGTCGAGCGGTTGAAGCGCGAGCGGCATACGGGATTCACTTCTATGACGGAATGATTGTGGCTGCCGCCGAGCGCGGAGCGTGCGGAAGAATTCTTTCTGAAGATTTGAATACGGGACAGAGTTACTTCCAGATCCCGGTGGAAAATCCCTTCGTTTGAACGTTCAGAGAACATAGGAGAAAAAAGGGAGACAGACAGGCATGTCTGTCCCACCTCTTGCCAGAATATGCTTGATAAGGAGGGTTATTTTTTTGCGGAGGCGGTTTTGGAGGCTTCGACCTTGGCGGCGGCGTCGGCGTATTTCTTGGTGAAGCGTTCGACGCGGCCGGCGGTGTCGATGAGCTTTTGCTTGCCGGTGAAGAAGGGGTGGCAATTGGAGCAGATTTCGACGTTGAGGCGGTCGCCTTTGATAGTCGAGCGCGTTTGAAAATTGTGGCCGCAGGCGCAGTGCACCGTTACGGGATGATAGTCGGGATGAATACCGGGTTTCATGAGGCTCCATTCTGTCGCGTCCGGTCTGCACGGCTGGCCAAATTTCGGGTCAGAAAGCTGCACCCCAGAAGGCGTGTAGCTACAGCCGCGTCGCTAGGTCGCGAGGCAAACAAGAATTATACGGGAAGCTGGCTATATTTCCAAATGTGGGCTAAATGCGGCGAAACTTTGACGGATAGAATTGCAATCCGCAGGCTATCGGCGCACATGGAATTTAAGGCGGAATTGGGCTATGTTCTCGGCCCAAGAACCTGCGGAAGAGCTTTGCAGATCGGCATCGAAAAATAATAGGGGTGAGTCATGAAGTGGACATGTGGGATGGGCATGGCTGTCCTGGCTGGAAATTTGGCGATGGTTGCGCATGCGAGAAGCGGAGGCAGTCCAAAAGATGAAATCGAAGCCTTCAACAAGCGGTACATCGAGATTCATCTGAATATGGATACCCAGGCGATAATTGCTACCTGGGCTGAGGAGGGCGTCGACCTTATGCCCGGAATGGAGCCGATGATTGGGAAGAAAGCGATTGTGGCTTGGGTGGAGAAGATTGTTTCGCAAATGCAGGGATACAAAGTGGTGAAGGAAGAGGTGGAATTTCACGACATTCATATTTCGGGAGATTGGGCATCGGAATGGGCGACGGAACATCAAGTGGTGCAGCCGCCCGGCGCGGAGAAGATGATCGAGTCGCGCGGAAAGATGGCGATAGTGCTACACCGGGAAGCAAACGGAGAGTGGAAGATCGAGCAGGAGATGTGGAACGCGGCCCCGAAGCGGTGAGTGGGCCGGAGTTCGTGCATGGCACCTCAGACGAATGCGCCGAGCCTTGTTGAGCACAGGTGAGATGAGCCGCTCAGGATTTTGAGAAGGTCCAGCGAGTGACGGATTCAGCGAAGTTGGGAGCGTGTTCGTCCTGGCCAAAAGCGGTTTGGGGTTCGACGCGATAGACATTGCCGCCAGAGGCTTGGAGCATGGGTTCGACGTCGCCGCCATACTTAGTGTTGTAGACCGTTGCGAAGCGTTGCCAGACGGCGCGATCTTTGACTTCCCGGGGAACGCCTTCGAGGATGACGGCATCGTCGGCGCGATCGGTGCCAATGGCGCAGAAAGTGTGCGCGGCGATGTTTTTTGCTTTGCGTGTGTTTGGGCCGGTGCTGAACCAGAACGCGTTTTCCCACCAGACACCCCAGACCAGCATGAGATGAGGGCGGCCGTCGGGACGCGTTGTGGCGATCCAATAATTGTGGGATTTCTCGAGGCGTTCGAGTGCCCAGCTCCAGGACTTTAACCCCTCTTTGTGCTCCTTGGGCATAGCTGCGTAATCGGGCCAGTAAGGGCGGCTTGGCTTGGGATCATTCATAACAGTCTCCGCGGTCGTCTGTTCGGCGGGGAGATTCTAGCAGGATAGGGAAGCTGCTGGAATTGACGCATAGGGGGTTTAGGCTGAGCGCAGAATGGTTAGCGCTTGCGAGGCGGAATGGCTTCGCGTAGTTTCACAGACATGCGTGTAGAAGTGGTTGAGAAGATCGCGAGCCGGATTGAGCCGCGAGAAATAAGCCCCACGGATGCGCCGCCGACGCTTGCGATTAAGAATTTTTTGGCGGCGATCGAATGCGATGATTCGCTGTTTTGCATCGCGCAACCGCTGGCGGGGCCTTCGGCGACGGAGTCGACGAGGCAGCGCATTTATTCGGGGGATGTAGCTTTGGAGTTTCGGGAGGCGGAGCATCGGAGGCAGAGAAGCCTGCATTTTGTTTTGTTGGGGAAATTGAGCGAGCTCTTGAAAGATGCGGGATCGCGAGAATCGCTAGGGACGACACTTTGCTTGACGTCGGCTAGCATCTCGGCAGGTAATCCGGAGGGAAGGGACAAGCCAATTCAGAATGAATTGGCTTTATGGTTGAGGCTTGAAGCAACTGGAGACTCAGCGGAACAGGCAGTGCTGCGTTGGGGCCTGGGGTTGACGCATATCCAGCAGGCGCTGCTTTTTACCTCAAGGCATCTGCGACTGCATCTGGCGAAGAACAACGCATAGCCAAGTGAGCGACGCGCAAGTCTCCCAGGAAGAGCGCCGAGGCCAGAAAATTCAGGAGACGAAGGCGCAGCCGATGCGGTAGGCGCCTTGGGGAGTGCGTTGGAACCAGACAGGTTTCAGATTGACGCGCACTGGCGGAAGAATGGGTACGTGCAAGACGGCGAGGATGCTTTCCGGAACTTCTTCCTGCGATTCGAGTTCGAGCGCGACTCCACCAAAGCCGAGATCCAGAACACGAGCGCGGCGAAAGCCTTGTTCACCGATAACTGCGTAAGCGTTTGTGCCAGTCATAGAGACGCGCTCGGCCTTACGGGGGACCGAGTAGAGGCGGGCGGGAGGCTGGGCGGCCAAAGACTGGTTGCTGGAGATTTCTGAGACAGTCGTTGAGGCTGCAGCTGCTGAGGGGCTTTCAGATTTTTCCTGCGTGGGCTTTGTTTCAAAGGGAATGGTGCGTGGCACGGAAGATTGCCGTTCGGTGGCGGAAGGAGCGGAGGGTTCGGTTATGGGGCCCGAGGCTAGCTCCGTGCGAGCGCCAGTAGCGGGAGGCTTACGGTGATTTGCGTGCTTTAACCGATAGAGACGTTCGTCGGCGACGTGAATTAGTTGATCGGCTTGATCGCCATCCTGGGGAAATGTGGCGACGCCGTGGTCCATGCTGACGCTCACACCCATTTGCATGTGGGAGATCGATTCGGTAAAAACGCTACCGATACGGCGGCTAAGAGCGAGGGCCTGCGCGGCGTCGGTTTGGGGGAGGAGGAGAGCAAATTCGTCGCCGCCGATGCGGAAGGCGGAATCCGATGTGCGGAGAGCTTTTTTCAGCGTTGCCGCGACGGCTCGCAAGACTTCGTCGCCACGCGGATGGCCGTGCTTGTCGTTAACTTCTTTGAAGCGGTGGAGATCGAGTATGACGAGGCCGAGAGGCGAGCCGTAGCGGCGGGCGCGGTTTAATTCCTTTTCGAAAGATTCGCCGAAAAGGCGGCGGTTGTAGAGGCCCGTGAGAGGATCGGTTACGGCGTTCAACTGGAGTTTCTTGAGTTCGTCATATTCGATGAGAATGGGAACGCGGAAGAGTCCAGCGGAAGTAAGAACGTCCATAAGGGCCGTTTTCAAGGAGATTTGCCGTCCTAGATGCTCGCTGAGTTCACGACGCCGGAGGAGCATCTCATCCCAAAGTTGAACACACTGGGTTTCGCGAAGGTCGAGATGGGTGATGGTGCGGAAGTAACGCGACAGGAACTGCCCACGCGCAGGAATCTCCAGACCTTCGAGCGTGTCAGCTAATAGCTCGAGATAAGAATCTTCAATCGGCAAGCGCGGGGGCGCAGGGGCGCCGGGGCTGGGCATATCCGGTATACACCTGACTCTTAGCCTATCCCCGCGGGGTTTGGGGAAAGCACATGTGGCTTTCTCTTTCTGTAAGAAGCAAGCAGGAGACCAATTTAAGAAGCGTCTCGAGCCATTCTGGTGTGAACCTGGGTAACCTGGATTCCTGGCTATCTCCTTGTAATAATGGAACTTAGAATCACACCTTTGAGAATGAACGTTCCACGGCTGCGGGCAAACGTAAATTCTCTACCCGGAGTACGGCACGCCGTTCGTCAAAGAGGCAATACTTTACTCAAGTGGCTTGAGGAATTCCAGTCCAAAGAGACGAACGTCGCCCGTGGAATCCTGGCGGAGAACCCTTGCAGTGATGGGCGGAGTCTCGGTTGGGACGACGCCGGAAGCAGCGGATGATGGGGCAGGAATGGTGAGGTGCACGATCTGGTCTGGACGCAGAATGTGCGTTGAGGCTACGCAGGCGCCTGTAGAGCTGATATTAAGGGTTTTTGTAAGCTCGATGAACTCGGCCCCGGAAGTGTCCGCCGCGCGCAAGAAAACGGGCATTTGCAGGCGAATGCGAGGGGATCGTCGGGAGTTAGAGGGATCCACGCGCTTGCCGTCCTTCAAGAGACCAGTCTGCATAATAGTTTGGTTAGTACCCAAGACCTAGTACGGGAGGGAGCAGATTGAGTGCCACGTTCGGCCCAAAGAGATAGCTGGTAACTCTTTTATTATGAGTTAATTATAACAGATTTGGTGGCGACAATTTTTGCCTCTACAAACTAAGTGCTAGCTGTTGCCACTTGATTTCCATAAATGTGCAAATGGAACGCATTTGCCATTGACAGTAGGAAACTCCTCTGCGAGCATGAGCGTTTGGCAAGGGAAAAGTTTTTCCTACGTTAGTGGAGAATTGAAACCCGCATATGTCTGGGACGATTGCCACGCCTCCGCTTGCAGATCTCGCGAAGGCTGCCGCATTACCATTTGGACTTGTAAGCACGATCCTTGAGGCGGTGAAAACCCCTATTTGGGTGGCTGCAAGGAACGGGTGCGTATTGTTATCGAATAAAACGGCACGCCAGTATTTTGGGCCGGAACGCGCGGGCGATTTTAGCTCCTTAAATCTGTTTCATGACATTCTGAAAGTTGAGCCGAATCAAATTGGCCAGAAGATCGATGCAGGGGAGAGGGAGGTGGAAGTTGAGATAACGCGTGGCGAGAAGAAGATTCGCGCGCGAATGCAGTGGATGCCCGAGCCAGGATATTTAATCGTTCAACTGGACAAGGATGCGGATGCAGGGCCCGCGCCCGATGCGGCGACGCAACTGACCGTGCAGGAGTTGCTACAGGAACGAGAGATCACCTATCGAAATTTGCTTGCGGCGTATTTGAAATTACAGGAAGTAAACCGGCAGAAGACAGTTTTCTTGGCGTCGGCGGCGCATGAACTGAAAACACCATTGGCCGTAATCAAGGGCTACTACGATCTGATGTTGACGGGATCACTGGGGCGCTTGACGGACAAGCAGCGCGACATCCTGGAAGAGTCGAAAGACAGCTGCGATCGGTTGGTGCGTCTGGTTTCTATGTTCCTGAATTATTCGGCGCTAGAGAGCGGCAAACTGGTTTTGCAGCTTCGAGAGAACGATCTTCGCGATTGCCTGGATGAATTGGCAAAGAGATGGTCGGAGGCGTTCCAGCGAAAAGGGGTGAAGCTGGAGGCGAGCTTCGATCCTTCCATACCGACATTTCGATTCGATTATCAAAAGGTGCAGCAGGCAGCGGCGAATCTTTTGGACAACTCGCTCAAGCATACGCCGGCTGGCGGGGCAGTGACCTTCAAGGCCGCGCCACATTTCTGGGAGCGACGCGTGGCGGCAGTGGCACCTGTCGAAGAACGACGGCGCTTCCGCCTGCCAAGGCCAAACAGCGTCGAGGTATCGGTGGCGGACTCTGGCGCGGGGATTCCGGCGGAGCATCATCAGGAGATTTTTGAGGATTTTGTGCGAGTTGACCGGAATACTTCAGGTATGGGCCTTGGGCTGGCGATCGCGAAACGCTTGATTCAAGCGCATCGCGGAAAGATCTGGGTGGAAAGCGAACCGAAGTCGGGAAGCAAATTCACATTTTTGTTGCCGATGGATCAAGCTTAAGATTTTGGGATTCGGGACAGGGCAAAGGGAGAACTCGATGGGCGCTAAAGAAAAAATAATGGTGGTGGATGACGAGCCGAGCATCCGAAAGTATTTGCAGACGCTGCTCGAAGTGGATGGATACGAGGTCGAGACGGTCAGTTCCGGACGGGAAGCGATCGCCAAAGTTAACGGGGGAGAACGGCCGGACTTCATCATTTTGGATGTGCTGATGCCCGAGCTGAATGGCATAGAGACTTTGAAGGAGTTGATGCAGGCCGACCGCAGCCTGAACGTGATCATGCTGTCTTGCTCGAATGAAGTGGGTACCGTGGTCGAAGCAATACGCATCGGCGCGCACGACTACCTGACGAAGCCATTCGAGAAGACGGAGTTGGACGCGGCGATGCTGAAGTCCCGCCAGAAGAAGCAGCTCACGACGGAAAACCAGGCGCTGCGCGATTACTGTGACCAGGTGACGGAGGATCTGAGTTTTCTCGCGGCCAGCCCGCAAATGGTGCGCATTCGCCAGCAGATATTGCAGATTGCTCCAGTGGACGTGCCGGTTTTTATTTGCGGTGAGAGTGGCGTAGGCAAGGAAGTCGTGGCGCGGATGATTCATTTGCGCTCGAAGCGGCGCAACCAGCCCTTCATTAAGGTGAATTGCGCGGCACTGCCCGGCGAATTGCTGGAGTCTGAACTTTTCGGATTTGAACAGGGTGCGTTCACGGGTGCGATCCGGAGCAAGCCGGGCAAATTTGAAATGGCGAATAAAGGGACGATTTTCTTGGATGAAATCGCGGAGATGACGACTCCTTTGCAGGCCAAGCTGCTGCACGTGCTGCAGGATCACCAGTATTCGCGGCTGGGGGGACGGCACCTGATTGACACGGATGTGCGGGTGCTGGCCGCCACGAACGTTGACGTGCAAGAAGCGATGAAGACGGGCCGTTTCCGTGAAGACTTGTACTACCGGCTGAACGTGCTTTCCATTCTTGTGCCGCCCCTGAGAGAGCGTCTGGTCGAGATCCCGCTGCTTTTCCGGCATTTTCTGGAGCAGTACAGCGAAAAGTTTGGGAAGACGCCGGCGGGCCCTTCGAAGCATTTGCTGGATGCAGCGGTGAATTATCCTTGGCCGGGGAATTTGCGGGAGCTTGAGAATTTCGTGAAGAGGTATGTGATTCTCGAGGACGATGAAGGCAGTCTGCGGGAGTTGGTCGAGATGTCCTCGGCGCGACAGCGGACTTCGCCACGCGAAGAGTCTGCGCCGCCTCGCGAGCAAGGATTGAAGGCGCTTGTTCGCGGGTTGAAAGATGAAGCAGAAATGGAAGCCATCGCAGATGCTCTGGAAAAGACCCGGTGGTGCCGCAAAGACGCGGCGAAAATGCTCGGCATCAGCTATAAGGCGCTGCTCTATAAGATGCGGCAATTTAATCTGGATACGCCGCGCACGCGGCGTTCGGCTGCTGCACCAGCCGCCGCGGACACGCCGGCGCCCGTGGGGACGCCGAACGGATAGGAATTGGGATTTCGGGGAGCTTGCAGGCTTTGCTGATCTCGCGGGCTCCAAGACTGGCAAAGTTTGTTGATTTCTAGTAAGTTCACATGCTGACCGCGCGGTTCGAAGCACGTCACCGCCACAAATACTGGAGGTCGGGGGAATGACGGAACGCCGGACGGCTCGTCGTTATGATTTGTCCTTGCCAGTCATCATTCGATTACCCACAGAACGCGAAGTGGATTCGTCAGAGGGAAAAACACGCGACATTTCGACGCGCGGGTTGTACTTCGTCATCGAGCAGGATCTCTCGGCGGGGTCGGAGCTGGACATCACGCTGACGCTCCCCGCAGAGATCACTCACGGAACCGAAGTGTTCGTGCGAGCACTGGGAAAAGTCGTGCGCGTGGAGCGCCGGATGGAAGATGGCACGGCGCGAATGGGCGTTGCCGCCGTGATCGAGAGATACGATATTATTCGTGGGAAAACCGCCACCGCATAAGCAACGCCAGAGAGCAACGGTAATGAGTTCCCTGCGAATCGCCAATCGTCTGGCGTGCCGGCACAGATCAAACCAGCCCTTGGTAACTCCAATGGTAGACAATTTGAGAAAATCGTTAGCAATGTGAGAGCACATTTTTTCTCACCTTTCCAAATGAGAACAGGTTTCTGCCAGCAAGTGGTACTACAACCCGAGCACCTCTTGTTCCCGTAATTCATTGTAAATAAATAAGTTAATCCGAGAGCTGCAAGCTTGCTGTGCGCATGGGGCAAATGCACTTGTGGCCTTCCGAGTGCATCTTCCCCGGTGTAAATACTCGCCCATGCCATTGCCGAAACCAAGAAAGAGCGCGCGCACAGAACCGATCGACTCACTGCCGCCCGACGACGTGTTATTCGGCAGGTCGATGGCGATGATGGAGCTGCGTTCGCTCGCGGCGAAAGTCTGCAACATAAATGCTCCCGTGCTGCTTTGCGGAGACGGGGGAACAGGCAAGGAGGCCGTAGCGCGATGGATTCACCTGCATTCGCGAAACGCCGGGGGCCAGTTTGTCAAAGTAAATTGTGCGGCAATTCCGGGAGCGCTCCTGGAAAGCGAATTATTCGGTTACGAGAAAGGAGCATTTACCGGAGCCGTTACTGCAAAGCCAGGCAGGGTCGAGCTTGCGCAGAACGGGACGCTCTTTCTCGACGAAATCGGTGATCTGGATTCGGCGCTTCAGAGCAAGCTCCTGCAGTTTCTGCAAGATGGAAGCTTTTCGCGGATCGGCGGCGAAGAGGAAAAGCTTGTCGAAACGCGATTGATTTGCGCGACGAATAAGGACTTGCAGGAAGAGATCAATGCTGGAACATTCCGCGCGGATTTATATTACCGCATCAACGTGGTGCGAATGAAGTTACCGCGGCTTCGCGACCGAACTGAAGATATCCCTCTGATTGCCCAATATTTTCTCACGCAGTTTCAAGAGAGATTCGCAAAACCAGCGGAACCGCTGAACAGGGCGATGCTGCAGTATTTGCAGAATCTGGATTGGCCAGGAAATATCCGCGAGCTCTCGAACGGCATTGCCCGCCATGTACTCGTCGGCGCGGAGGCAAATATTGGCCCCGAGATAGCCGCCAAGAAGCGTACCAGCGACTCAGGGAACGGGAAGAACGCGGGAAACGTTTCGCTGAAGCAGTTCTCCAAGGACGCTGTTCGGGCGCGGGAAAAAGCCTATATCCTCGAAGCGCTGCAGGCAAATCAGTGGAACCGGCGAAAAACTGCCGCAGTTCTAAAGATTAGCTATCGTACTTTGATCTATAAAATTCGTGACGCAGGCTTGATTTCCAAGCGTTCGCAACTCTCATCCATGAGCGGATTGGACCGCCCCGCCGCTTCACAATCCACTGCCGAGTAGCGCACAGTTTACAACTGTACCGTCTCTGCTTGCTCTTTGGACTCGGGGCAATTCTCGCTTCTGTTTCTCAGAAGATATAAATTCGATCGTTTTCATGTTGTCATTTCATCGCGCTATCAGCCTGCAATGATTCGTGAGAAGTATAGGGGCGCGTCAACGGCGGTGCCCTCCCGGTCCAGTTTCACTGACCCTTGCGGCCAACAAATAGTGACCGAGGGCAATACGAGTACAGTAGGTGTGAAATTCTGGATGTTGTCCCAAAACTGTTCTTCAAACCAGTAGTTAAGTTCCTCGACGTCCCACTATCCTTCCCGTGCGGTAAAGGCCTGAGAGAGACGCTCCCTTAACTTCAGCGGACCCCACCCCCGTCTCTGGCCAACAGTCAGACCTAAACGAACGCCAATTTTGCGCGAGGGAAAAGTGTGCTTTGAGCTCGCCGACTAACCGAAGGAAGGTACAGCCCATGCGATTCGGAAGCACGGAATTCCGGAAGCAAACAGTTCGATCAGCCCTCGGTGCGGGACGATTTCAAACGAATCGCGCGCTATCTATCCTTCTTTTGCTGGCATCAACGCCTTTGTTCACCGGTTGCGCCGGGTTGGTGAGCGCAGGCGGGCCGAAAACCGACCCACAAGCGGCGATTCAAGTAACTCCGAGCAGCTTCAACTTTGGCAGTCTCGTTGTTGGCAAGAAAACATCGCTCTCGGGCACGGTCTCGAATACGGGAAACACTTCGATCACGGTTACGTCTGCCGCGGTCACCGGTGGACAGTTTTCAGTTTCCGGGCTCACCCTGCCCTTGACACTACCCACGGGGCAGTCAAGTTCGTTTCAAGTGTGGTTCGACCCCAGCGCCACCGGAAGCGTCTCGGGCACTCTGATGATTCAGACAAACAACGGAGTTTCGTCCGCGCAAATAGCCCTTGCAGGTATGGCCACGGCTCCGCCCCAGCAAATTAACTTGAGTTCGACGAGCCTGAACTTGGGGAGCGCCACAGTTGGAACAACAACCAATGGCTCGCTGACCATCACCAACAGCGGAGGCGCTAATCTAATCATCTCCCTGATTTCCGTGAGCGCAGGTCCTTTCGGAGTTTCAGGAGTGACTACGCCCGGCACCATCGTCCCCGGTGGCAGCGCCACGATAAACGTTTCCTTTACGCCGACAACTGCTGGCAACGATTCGGGAAGCATCACCATCACCAGCAACGATCCAAACACTCCCGCAGCGACGGTTGCGCTGTCTGCTACTGGTACCTCTTCAGCCGTAGCGCCAACGATCACAACGCAGCCGGCGAACCAGACAGTCACTGCGGGACAAACGGCGACCTTCTCCGTGGTAGCAGGAGGGACGGCTCCGCTGAGCTATCAATGGCAAAAGAACGGAGTGAACATCGCGGGGGCGACGGCGAGCAGCTACACGACACCCGCAACGGCGACGACTGACAGCGGATCGACTTTCCGCGTGGTAGTGACGAACTCGGCGGGGAATGTCACAAGTAACGCGGCAACGCTAACGGTGAATGCCGCGGTGGTAGCGCCAACGATTACAGCGCAGCCGGTGAACCAGACGGTGACGGCAGGGCAGACGGCGACTTTCACGGTGGTGGCAGGGGGCACGGCTCCGCTCAGTTACCAGTGGCAGAAGAACGGAGTGAACATCGCTGGGGCGACCACGAGCAGCTACACGACACCCGCGACGGCGACGACTGACAGCGGATCGACATTCCGCGTGGTAGTGACAAACACGGCTGGGAATGTCACGAGTAACGCAGCAACGCTAACGGTCAGTGCGGCAGCGGTGGCGCCGACGATCACGACCCAGCCTGTGAATCAGACCGTGACAGCAGGACAGGCAGCGACGTTCGCGGTGGTGGCAGGGGGCACGGCTCCGCTCAGTTACCAGTGGCAGAAGAACGGAGTGAATATCGCTGGGGCGACGGGGACGAGTTATACGACACCAGCAACGGCGACGACAGACAGCGGATCGACATTCCGCGTTGTAGTGACAAACACGGCTGGGAATGTCACGAGTAACGCGGCAACGCTAACGGTCAGTGCGGCAGCGGTGGTGCCGACGATCACGACGCAGCCGGTGAACCTATCGGTGACGGCGGGGCAGACGGCGACGTTCACGGTGGTGGCAGGAGGGACGGCGCCGCTGAGTTACCAATGGCAGAAGACCGGAGTGAACATCGCGGGGGCGACGACGGGCAGCTACACGACTCCAGCTACAGCGACAACGGACAGCGGTTCAACGTTCCGCGTG
>JBARBE010000004.1:0-2827 GCA_049792735.1 Candidatus Acidiferrum sp. | reverse complement strand
CCCTGGGTTAGCTCATACCCGCCTATGTATTCAGCGGGCTGTAACGGGAGTTCATCCCGTCGGGTTTCCCCATTCGGAGATCCTCGGATCAAAGCCTGCTTGCGGCTCCCCGAGGCTTATCGCAGCTAGCCACGTCCTTCATCGCCTTCTGGCGCCAAGGCATTCACCGTACGCCCTTAGTAGCTTAATCATAAAACTTACTCAATCCGTCTTCTGCCAGACTCCGCTCGGGATTTTCATCCTTCGCGATTCGCACGTTGCTTAGTCCGTGCTTTTTAAATCCTGCTATCGACGTCCCGATTCTTCCAGTTCCATACATCCTCGCAACCGATCTCGTCGCAACTCGGGCATGAGTCACGAACAAGTCTTTATGATTTTTTTTGGAAAATCACTCAGGTATCTGTTGCAGGCTTTCGATTCTGAAGTCCTCGGAAATCAGCTGTCAGCTGTTGGCTGTGAGCTTTTGACTTCTCACTTCCAACCTCTAACCTCTGCTTTTGAATAAGCCGCCTTTTCTTCCACAGTATTGCTCGATTCTCGAGCAAACTTGTAAATAATCCACACCATTGCCCTTGCAGGGACCGTAATCCCCACAAAGTTATCGGCGTGGACTTGCCAGCCTTTCTGTTGTCAAAGAGCAATGACCCTGATCTTGTCAGAGTCCCCAACATTCCGTTGGGTTTTGGCTGAAGGGTCTTACTCGATCGCGTTTCGCGGTCTTGCCTTCCAGCTCTTCTTTTGCTTCCGTGTTAGTTGAATTCGTGACCGCAGGAGGACTTACTTTTACGCCGCCCACTTCTCACTATCCACTACTCACTTCCACAAAATAAAAAACCCGGCGTCGAGCGCCGGGTACAGCCACCCACACTTAGGTGGCTCCACGCGATGCTCGACTTCGTTCTAGCCTGTGCTCGTAAAGAACCTCACTATAGGATCTACTTCTTGGCCTTCGCTTGGTATTACGCTGGGAAGACGCTTCTTCGACCCGACTGTGATGCCCCTGCTGGCTCAGCTACCCCCGAGCCATTTGTAATTATACCGACTTTTCTGGTTCCGTCAAGTCCCCCCAACAATTATTTTCCCCGTTTTCCTCAGCCCTGTGGACTCTGTGCAAAATCACTGAAAGTGAGTCGTAGCTGCAGCGGTCCCTAGCAGCACGGCATCATGACCGTCGGCATGGATTTCCGGCAATATTGTCAACACCGTGTGAGGGAGAGAATCGCTCTCCGTTAAGGCAATTAATTCCCTGCGCACTCGGTCGTATGCTTCCTCCGCTTCGAGGATCTGGCTCCTTGAGCCCGTTCGATCAAACAGATGCCGCGGTTGACCGTAAGCCGCATGGAACTCATTCCCACCGGGCTCAACGAAGAAAGCATGAAGCCTTCCAGTATGGCTTTTCTCCGGGTCTCTCTGGCGTGCACGAACATTTATTTCAGAGATTTTCTTTGCCAGCTCGGCCTCTTCACTAGAGCCCGGCTCAGGTGGTTCTCCTTGCGAGAAAACCCCTTCCGGCAAGTGCTTTCCCACACGCGCGAGTTTCGTTCTATGGTTGGTGGCACCGCCTAGCTTCAAATCATCCAGGGTTACGCACTCTCCGCTTCTGCACCGGTTCCATTGTTCCTGCCATATCTTGCTCTTGCCGAGTTCCTCGCGGCAGAAAACCGCCAATCCGTAGGCGGACGCAAAACTCCCGGCGCTGTGCAACATCCGCGCATCGCGTAGAAGTTCCCACCCATTGCGCGCAGCGAAAAAAACGCCCGCGATGATGAAGTCCGCTTCAACAAGAACTTTCGTCTTTATTTTCTGTGCCACGATTCCCACTGTAAATCTCCCTCCGACATCTTTCTACGCGTATACCCTTGGCTGCCGTGACCGACTTAACGCCTTCCGAAGTTTTGGCAGCACATCGGGTTCCATTTCCAGTAAGCGCAAAGCTACATCTGCTGTTCTTCCCTGAATTACTCTACCGTTCTCCCACCTTGTCACCACCTTCTCTCCTAACCCGAACAACTCTTCCAATTCCGCCTGTGAAAGCCCCAGGCTCTTCCTGATCTCCACAATGCGCGCAGGCGACAACAATCCAGCCTCCTCACGCACGCGGCTCTTGATCTGCCTCGACAACTCGCGCGACTGCTCCGCAGTGAAGAATTCCTCGCCGCAAGATTCGCACCGGTACATCTCCGCGCCCTCAATCACCACCGGGGTCTGGTTGTACCGCGCCTCAAACTTCCGGCGAATCTTCTTCACCTTCTCCGAATCGCAAACTGCACAGGTAACCTTCATACTCTCCCTTGAAATCTCCAAAGCGCCCGACGGATTCTTGACCATCAACTCTCCGCACCGACGCACTCGCTAACCAAAACTCTCGTCCTCCTTGAAAGAGACAATCACCGCATGCCCACTCTTGCTGATTTGCAGCTTCAAATACACGCGCTTGCCTTCATACCTAACCTTGTAAACGTCTTGCATCAATCCAGGCATCTGATCCGCAGACATTGTCTTATAGAAATGGCTCGGCTCCAGAAAGCTGACGATACAATCCGCAATATCTTCATCAAGAAAACCCATCAAAAGTGCTGACCGAAAGCTGCTCTCAGTAACTCGATACTTCCTGCTACCGACGAGTCCCTTCAATTGAGTTAACGAATAGCTTGGCTTCACAGACTTTCCTCCGCCTTACTTGAAAAATACAACGGTATTTCGTCATCTGCGTTCTCCTCTGATATGCGTGAGCATTCTCAGTCAGATTTGACTGTTCATGGTGCCTGTAGCACCGCGCTTATAGTAGCACCGTGCTACCGCGCGGTCAACCCCACGAGGCGCAGGG
>JBARBE010000003.1:0-2257 GCA_049792735.1 Candidatus Acidiferrum sp. | reverse complement strand
GAAGTGGAAGATCACGGCAAAGGAATCCTGCCAGAAAAAAATGGCCGGGGAATTGGCTTGGTGGCGATGCGCGAACGCGCGGAAATAATTGGAGGAAAGTTGGAGCTATTGCAGCCCGCAGTTGGTGGCACCACCGTCCGTCTGCGCATCGAGCGCCAGAAAGTCGAAGCCCATGCCGGATAAGCTGACGGTACTGCTCGTCGATGATCACGCGCTCGTTCGCCGCGGTTTCCGCCGCATCCTCGAAGACGATCCGGAAATCGAAGTTGTAGGCGAAGCGAGCGACGGCGAGGAAGCCGTACGTTTAGCGAACAAAGAGCGTCCCGCGGTGATCGTGATGGACTGCGCCATGCCCGGAATGAATGGCTTGGAGGCCACTCGAAAAATTCTGGAAGCGCACCCGAATGCTGCGATTCTAATGTTGAGCATGCACTCTGAAGATACGCTCGTACGCCAGGCTCTGGACGCCGGAGCCCGCGGCTACATTCTGAAAAACGCCATGGAGCTCGATCTGGCCAACGCGGTCAAGCGCGTCGCGAAAGGCGAAAAAGTTCTCGATCCCCAGGTAGCCCGGCCTGCGGCCCTGAAAGGCGAGCGCGAAGGCGGCCTGACTCCGCGCGAACTCGAAGTCCTGCAACGCATCGTTGCAGGCAAATCCAACAAGGAAATTGCGGCGGAACTAAGCCTCAGCGCAAACACCGTTTCCGTGCATCGTGCCAACATCATGGACGCGCTGGGCATCCACAAGACAGCGGAACTCGTAGTCTACGCAATTCGCAACGGCCTGGTGAACTTGCCTTGAGGCGCCGCGATTTTCTTCGATACGCATCTGCGGCGGGCCTCGGCGCGGCGATAAATCCCCCAAGAATTCTCGCGCAAGCAAATGGAAATCCCGGTTTTCATCTCACGAATGTAACCGCTGCAGCCGGAATCGACTTCCAGCACAACAGCGGCGCCTACGGCGGAAAATTCCTCCCCGAAACGCTCGGCTCCGGTTGTGCCTTCCTCGATTACGATGCTGACGGCTGGCAAGACATCCTCCTCGTCAACGGCATGGACTGGCCCGGCCATCGCCGCCAGCGATCCACACTCAAGCTCTACAAGAACAATCGAAACGGCACCTTCACCGACGTCACCAAAGCCGCCGGCCTCGATATCGAGCTCTACGGCATGGGCGTCGCCGCCGCCGACTACAACAACGACGGCTTCCCCGACATTTTCATCAGTTGCGTCGGACAAAGCCGCCTCTTCCACAACACCGGCAAAGGCACTTTCCTCGACGTGACGAAAACGAGCGGCTTGCTTGGCAAACACGGCTTCAGCACCTCGGCTCTCTGGTTCGATTACGACCGCGACGGCTTACTGGATCTTTTCGTCTGCAACTACGTCCGCTGGTCTCCCGAACAAGACGTTTTCTGCAGCCTTGACGGCACGCACAAATCCTACTGCACTCCCGAAGCCTATCGCGGCGACACCTGCTGGCTTTTTCACAATCGCGGCAACGGAACCTTCGAGGATGTAACCGCCACCAGCGGAATTTTCGACAGCAGTTCCAAATCCCTCGGCGTAGCCATGTTCGATTACGACCAGGATGGCTGGCCCGATCTGCTCGTCGCGAATGACACGCAACCCAACAAGCTTTACAAAAATTTGCGAAACGGAAAATTCAAGGAAGTGGGTGTGGAAGCAGGCCTGGCCTTCAGCAACGAAGGAAAGGCCCGCGCCGGAATGGGAATTGACACCGGAGATTTTGAAAACACAGGCAAACCTGGGGTCGCCATCACCAATTTCGACAACGAAATGATCGGGCTCTACCAGCCTGTCGCCGCCGGATCCGCAAATGCCGCCACCTACGACGATATCGCCATTCCCGCCGGCCTGGGTGCCGCTTCGCGCAGTACGCTTGGTTTCGGCTGCGCCTTCTTCGACGCCAATCTCGACGGCTGGCTCGACCTCGCCGTCGCCAACGGCCATATCGACGAGACCGTGCGCAACATTCGCGGCAACATCGGCTACGCGCAACCCCCGCAACTCTTCTTGAATTCCGGCGCCGGAAAATTTCACGATGTCGCCGCGGAGCTCGGCGGCGGCTTCGATACCCCGATCGTCGGACGCGGCCTCGCCTACGGAGACTTCGACCGCGACGGCGACCTCGACTTACTGATCACCACGAACAACGGCCCGGCGTATCTCTATCGCAACGATCAGACCGATGGAAACCGCAGCATCCGCTTTCGCCTCATCGGAACAAAATCAA
>JBARBE010000002.1:0-6985 GCA_049792735.1 Candidatus Acidiferrum sp. | reverse complement strand
TTGCCGAACATGGTGAGCAAGTGGATGCCTCGGCGGCTGGCTTCGCTGGGCACGGACGGTTTTGGACGCAGCGAGGGCCGCGCTTCGCTCCGGGACTTCTTTGAAGTGGACGCGCGGTTCATCGCGTTGGCCACATTGCACGAGCTGTGCTCTGACGGAAAGATCGAGAGGTCAGTCGTCGATAAAGCGATTCAGGAATTGGGAATCAATCCGGATAAATCGAATCCCGTCGTTTCGTGATTCGATTGCTCGATGCGTGCATGAGTTAAACAAATTGCAAGGAAAAGGCGAACTGCGGTTCGCCTTTTTTATTTTTGAGGAGGTTTCGCGGCTTTTTCGAGGATCTCGCTGGGTTTCAGGCGGCCGGTGGCGAGTTGCGCGATGAGATGTGCGTTGGCGGCGAGGAAGTCGTAGTCGCCCAGTTCTCTTGGCAGAACCCAGGCGATTTGTTCGAAGGTCTTCGGTGTGAGGTTGCTTTCCTTGATGCTCGCGGCGTAAAAGCGAATTTCCAATTCTTCGGGAGCAGAGGCATACTTATGGCGCGCGCGTCCGATTTCCGCAAACCTATCCAGGGTGACGCCTAGCTCCTCTCGCAGCTCGCGCGCCAGGGCGGCTCCGTCCGTCTCGCCTTGTTCCACTTTTCCGCCGGGAAACTCCCATTTGAGTGGAGACGTATCATTGCGCCGCCGCTGGCCGATGAGCAAGCGCCGATCGCTGCGCTCGATGACCGCGGCTACCACGATTTTCATTTTGTGGTCTCGCGTTCTGCGGATTCATGAAAGATGCGGAAGAGTTCTTTCGCGCCGCCGATGAGGGGCGGACCGGGCGTGTTGAGCAATTCGTCGCGGACCGCATAAACCTGCTTGTTGCGGATGGCTGAGACGTCCTTCCAAGCGCCCACTTGGTAGGATCTTTGAGGTCGGGATTTTGCGCCGGTGGCGGCCCAAGCGAGGACGATCACATCAGGCCGCGCGTCCGCGACTTGTTGGTCGCTTACTTTTTGGCCGGGCGGCACGACCATTTCGCCGCCGCAAATGTTCACTAACTCCGCGACCCAGGGCGGGGAACTGATTCGCGGATTTGGCCAAGCCTCGCAGTAGACGCGAAGCTTCGATTTCGCAGCGCGGCTCTTTCTTGCGATGGCGGCGAATTCTCGGTGCATTCTTCTGATCAGTCCTTCGGCTCTCGCCAGGTGGCCCGTGATGCGGCCCAGCAAGCGAATGTCATTCTCGATGTCGGCTAGCGTTCTCGGATTCGTGGCGAGAAATGTCATCGGATGTTCCAGGAGCTTGGCCACGGTTTCCTGTTTGTAAGGCACGGAGCCGATCACCAGCGACGGCTTCAACGTCAGAATTTCTGCCACGGAATTCATGTGCCAGCAATCGCCGAGCTTCGGCAAGCCGTTGACGGGAGCCACGTCGGCGCACCATTTCGTGACTCCCACAAGATTTCTCTTTGCGCCGATGGCGCAGAGGATCGAGGTTGCGCTGGGGGCGAGAGACACAATGCGCAGGGGGGGATCGTGCTTTCCAGTGCTCACCAGGAAAGCTTAACAAATCCGCCGTCAAGTGAGGCGACTAGAGGCGGGTTTAACTTGTTGGGGAGTGCGATGCTGCGCCAGCGGTGCGCTCCAAAGTACTTCGTAAACGTCGATGGGCTCGGCGCGGCCTTTGAGCTTCATTGCTGCGAGCGCGGAACAGGGTGTCTCCTGCGCGAGACGCGCGTGAGTGGCTGCGGAAATGACAATTTGGCCGGGACCAGCCTGCGATGTGAGGCGAGAAGCGACGTTCACCGTGTCGCCGATGGCGGTGTAATCCATGCGGCGCTCGGTGCCCAGGAACCCGACGACCGCTTCTCCGGTGTGAATGCCGATGCCAATGGTCAGCGGAGCCCTCCCCGAAAGTTTATTTAGTTCGGCGAGACTTCTTTGCATGTCGATGGCTGCGCGAACGGCGGCTTCCGCGTCGTTCTGAAGAGAGAAAGGCGCGCCGAAAAGCGCCATCAGGCCATCCCCGAGATATTTGTCGAGGGTGCCGTCGTGCTCGAAAATGACATTGGTCATGCGGGCGAAAAATTCGTTCAAGACTTCGACGGCTTCGCGGGGCTTCATCTTTTCGGCCATGGTGGTAAAGCCGCGCACATCGGCGAAGAGCAGAGTGACGCGCTGACTTTCGCCGCCAAGGCGAATATCAGCGGCTTCCGCGGTGATTTTTCTCGAGATGGCTGGCGAGAGAAATCGTTCGAGCGCGCTAAGCTGCACGCCCTGGCGCTTGACTTCGCTCTTGGCCATGAAACGGTCCATGACCAAGCCCGCTTGCGCGGCGATAACGGCGAACACTTCGAGATCTTCGGGAGTGAAACTGCCGCGTTTCGAGAGATTATCCACGTAGAGCAAACCGAAAAGACGATCGCGGCTTGCCAGCGGCGCGCACATCGCCGATTGCATTCCAGAGATGGCCATGCTGTGGCTGGCGGAAAATCGTGCGTCTTCCTTCGCGTCCATGACCAGAAGCGGACCCTTGCTTTCCATTACCTGCTGGATGATGACCCGCGAGAGCGCCACTTGCGGGGTCGCTGACTTGGGTAGCCGGCGATAACGGATGATCGCCGGCAGAAAAGAATAGGTTGTGCCGGCCTTCGTTCCCTCGCGAATCGAATCTTCGGTGAGCAACATGGCGTAGCCACGCTCGGCGCCATCGATTTGAAGCACGAGGTCGAGAACGCACTGCGTCACATCTTCAACAGTGGTTTTCTCACCCAGGGCTCTGCTGACTTGATACAAAAGAGTGAGCAGGCGATTTTCGCGCTGGAGATATTCGATTCGGAGATTCGTATCGGCGCGTTGCTCGCTCCACTCCGAAGGCGGTCTGGCTCGGGAGCGATCGAGAAGCTTGGCCGCGCTCGCTTGATCGAGAATCTGGGTCAGGTGCGAAGCGAGTTCGGGAGAAGTTTTGCCCACCACGGCGCCGGTCGTCATGTCCTCGAAACGCAACTTGATATCGCCAAGGCCGATGACGTCGCCGCTCTTGAGCTCGGCGTGTTCGACGCGCACGCCGTTAACGAGGACGCCGTTGGAACTGTGCTGGTCGCGGACAACCCAAGCGTCGCGGCCGCCCTCGATCAGCGCGTGCGTCCGGGAGATGCTCGAGTGAGGGAGTGTGATGTCGTTGGACGTGGCCCGGCCAATGCGAATCGTGGAGCTGTCCTTCAACTCGTAAAGGCGCGGCTGGACGCCGGGCCGCTCGATGATTAAACGTGGCATTGCCGGATAAAAACGCTACAGCTATGTTCGGCCTCTTTTCGGATGCGCGCAACGAGAGTGTGCCGTCAGTTGTCGGATTTTGCAATCCAACAGATGATTTTCTGAGGCCATTGAAAAGCGCGGTTCGAGTTGCGCTACGATAGCGGCATGTACAGCGATTTGGTGCTCGAGCACTTTCGGAATCCGCGCAACGCAGGCAAGCTGGCGAACGCAACCGCGCAGGTGCAAACCACCAATCCGATTTGCGGCGACATTCTGGAACTTGCCATCCGGGTCGAACAAGGCGGGATCGCCGAAGCGCGCTTCCTTTGCCGCGGCTGCACGACATCCATTGCTTGCGCCTCTTTTTTGACAGAGCGGCTGACGGGTTGCAGCGTTGCGGTGGCACGCTCGATCACGGCGGAGAGCATTTCCGAAGCTTTGGGAGGGTTACCGCCGGCCACCCTTCATGGAGCGCAGCTCGCTGCAGATGCGCTCCGTTTAGTGCTGTCGAAATTGGCTTAGAGGCTTCACGGACAACGGCGATCAATGGCCGAGGGCTCTCTGCATCGTGTCCGGATCGTTTAAATTGAGAATGCAGCCCTCCTCATTCGTTTGCACGATGTGTGTCTGACCGGAATGGGCCCAAACCACTGACCGCGCACCTGTTTCTAGCGGTGCGTCCATCAACTCCTCGTACAAGGCGGATGAAAAAATAACGGGATGTCCGCGGCGGCCTTCGTAAACGGGAAGCACGATGGACTTGCGGGAACTGTAGAAAGATTCGATTAGCTCGTTGACGAGAGCCGAGCTGATCAGCGGGTGATCGATCAGAAAAAGAAGGATGCCATCGGTTTGCGGCGGAAGACTGCGCAAGGCGGACTGAATCGAACTCAATTGCCCTTTTTCCCAGTCCTCATTGATGACGATTTCATCGTGAGAAAGATTTATTTCCTTTGCGATGGGCTCCGCATCGGCACCCAGAACGACGCGGCGGACACCGATTTTGGGATGGCGCGCCACATCCAATAAATGTTCGAGGAACGGGCGGCCCTGATAAGAGAGCAGCGCCTTCGGCGAGCCCATGCGGCGCGATGCGCCGCCCGAGAGGATGACGGCTGCGAGCATGCCACCTCTTTCAACGTTCTGTCAGCGCCGGACGCGCTTCGTACTGCAACCTCTTGTGCGCCCGCGATTCGGCGTTGCGGCGGACAGCGATCAGTTCCGCCACAATGCTGATGGCGATCTCCTCTGGCGCGAGCGCGCCGATTTCAAGCCCCATTGGCGCATAGACGCGCTGAAATTCCTCAGGGCGATATCCGTCATTCTCCAAAGCTTTGTAGACGGAAAGGACTTTGCGTTTGCTGCCGATCATGCCGACGTAGCGCGCGAGCGTTCGAACGGCCCAACCGAGCACGCGCATGTCTTCTTTGTGTCCGCGCGTGACGATGACCAGATAACTCGCGGCGTTTGCATGGATTTTTTCGAAGGCGTCTTCGTAGCTGGTATAAATGTCCTGCGCCATGGGGAAGCGCTCAGCGTTGGCAAAGGATTCGCGGTCGTCGATGACGGCAATGCCGAACCCTGCGGCGCTGGCCGCTCTGGCCACTGCCATCGAAACGTGTCCGCCGCCAAACAAATAAAGGATAGGCTGCGGGAGGATCGGCTCGACGAAAACTTCCAGCGTGCCGCCGCAAATCAGGCCGTTGTCGTAAGTCGCTTCATTGTTTAAATTGAAGACCATTTTGCGCGGCGCTTCTTTGTGCATCACTTCTTTCGCTGCGGCCCAAACTTCGGCTTCGACGCACCCGCCGCCGATGGTTCCCGCAATCGAGCCATCGTCGCGCACCAGCATCCGCGAACTTTCATAGCTGGGGATCGAACCGTTCGTGTGCACGATCGTCGCCAGCGCTCCGCGCTGCCCCGCGCGCCGCATCTTCACGATTTCTTCAAAGAGGTCCACGCCTTGCCTCAGACCTCAGCCTACGGCGCGTCCTTGGCCGTGTCAACGGAAGTCGCATCGTCATGAGCCGCTTTATTGCGAGCTGAGGGATTGGGCCGGACCTTCTGGACAGCCCCACTCTCCGATGTTACCTTGCGATTCTGTAGGCACAGCCGGAGGCTTGATGAAGGCGATCCGATTTCACCAACATGGCGGACCGGACGTTTTGAAATACGAGGATGCGCCGGAGCCCGCCATCCGCGCGAACGAAGTGCTTGTGCGCGTGAGGGCGTGCGCGTTGAATCATCTCGATCTCTGGGTGCGGGGTGGTTTGCCGGGCGTGCCGATTCCCCTGCCGCATATTCCGGGGAGCGACGTGGCAGGCGAAGTCGCGCAAATTGGGGCAGATGTGACGACGGTGAAGGTGGGGCAGAAAGTGGTGCTCGCGCCGGGCGTGACGTGTGGCAAGTGTGCCGCGTGCCTTTCCGGCCAGGACAATCGCTGCCGCTCTTTCACCAACTTGGGCTACATGATCGATGGCGGTTGCGCCGAATTTGTGCGCTGCCCGGAAGTGAACTGTTTGCCCTATCCAGAAAACCTTTCGTTCGATGAAGCCGCCTCCATTCCGCTCGTTTTTCAAACCGCTTGGCACATGCTCGTCGCGCGCGCCGAACTCCAGCCCAGCGAAGATGTCCTGATTCTTGGTGCAGGCAGCGGCGTCGGCAGCGCGGCGATACAGGTCGCCAAATTCTTCGGCGCGCACGTGATCGCCACGGCCGGGACGGATGAAAAACTGGCAAAAGCGCGCGAACTCGGCGCTGATCACGTCATCAATCACAAATCGCAGAAGATCCGCGAGGAAGTGCGCCGCATCACCAACAAACGCGGCGTGGACGTAGTCTTCGAGCATGTTGGCACTGCGACTTGGGACGAAAGCGTCGCGAGTCTCGCTCTCGCCGGGCGCTTGGTGACCTGTGGCGCAACCACCGGTTACGACGCGAAAATCGATCTGCGCTTCCTCTTCAGCCGCCAGCTCTCGCTGCTCGGCTCCTACATGGGAGCGAAGTCGGAGCTACTGACGGTGATGAAGTTAGTCGCGCAGGGCCGTCTAAAACCCATTGTGGACCGCGTTTTCCCGCTCGCCGAAGCCGCCGCCGCTCACGCGTATCTCGAAGCCGGGTCGCAATTCGGCAAAGTGGTTCTCGCGGTTTAGCCGAATCGCGCGCGATCTTTGCTATTCTCTCGGCGTCTCTTGCGCGAAAATGGAAAGCGGCGACTATGGCAAGCTGGCAAGCTCATCTTGCGGTATGGATCGTCAGGCGGCGCGTGAAGCGCAGGCTCCGCGGCGCGCCTGACTACAAGTGGGCCCGGAAAGTCTTGACTCCCGAGCCATACCCTGTTCCCGCGGCTGCGCGCATCTCGCCCGCGGAGGTCGGCGCCGTACCCGGCGAGTGGGTTGACGTTGCTTCCACTGCGAATTCGGCGCTTCTCTTCTTGCACGGGGGCGGATATTTTGCGTGTTCGGCAGAGACGCACCGGCCGATTGCCGTGGGTTTTGCGCGTGAGGGATTTCGCGTTTTTTCAGCGAACTACAGGCTCGCGCCGGAAAATAGGTTTCCCGGCGCGCTCGACGATGCCGTCGCCGCCTATCGGGGATTGCTCAGCGAGGGCTACTCGCCCAAGAATATCGTGCTCAGCGGAGATTCCGCGGGCGGCGGACTTGCAATCTGTTTGTTGCTCGCGCTTCGCGATGCGGGAATCCCGCTTCCGGCGGGCGCGGCTGTTTTTTCGCCGTGGACCGA
>JBARBE010000001.1:0-6671 GCA_049792735.1 Candidatus Acidiferrum sp. | reverse complement strand
ATTGAGGTGCAAATACTCGGCGACAATCACGGCAATTTGTTGCATCTGTACGAGCGCGACTGCTCGGTGCAGCGGCGCCACCAGAAAGTCGTCGAAGTTGCGCCCGCCGCGAATTTGCCGGCAAGCGTTCGTGGCGAGCTTTGCGATGCGGCGGTGAGGCTGGCGCGAAAAGCGAAATACCGCAATGCGGGCACCGTCGAGTTCCTTTATGACGTTGACGCGAAGAATTGGTATTTCATTGAAGTGAATCCGCGCATTCAGGTCGAGCACACCGTCACGGAGATGGTGACCGGCATCGACCTGGTGCGCTCGCAGATTCTCGTGGCGCAGGGCCACAAGCTGCATGAGGAACCTCTCGCCCTGCCGAAGCAGGAAAAGGTGCCGCTGTATGGGGCCGCACTACAATGCCGCGTCACGACAGAAGATCCGGGAAATAATTTTGCACCCGATTACGGAAAGCTCACGACTTACCGCTCGCCAGCGGGATTTGGAATTAGGCTCGACGGCGGAACGGCGTATGCCGGCGCGGTCCTGGCCGCCTATTACGATTCGCTGCTCGTGAAAGTCACGGCTTGGGGCACGAAGCTTCCCGAAGCTTGCCAGCGGATGGACCGTGCGCTGCGTGAGTTCCGAATTCGCGGCGTCAAGACCAACATCCCGTTTCTCGAAAATGTTGTGAATCATCCGAGCTTCCGCGCCGGCGAAGTAACTACATCTTTTCTTGATGAGTACCCCGAGTTGTTTCATCTCCACAGCCGAGGCGACCGCGCCACCAAGCTGCTCTCTTATCTCGGCGACGTGATTCTCAACGGCAATCCCGAAGTAAAGGGCAAAGCAATACCTAAAGCGCTGGAAAAAGCCGTGCTTCCCTCGGTTCCTGGCATCGAGCCGCCTGCCGGAACCCGGCAGATGCTGCGCAAATTGGGGCCTAAGAAATTCGCGGCGTGGGCAAGAAATGAAAAGCGGCTGCTCCTTACGGATACGACGTTTCGCGATGCGCACCAATCCTTATTGGCGACGCGCGTGCGCACCTATGACCTATTGGGGACCGCGGGCGCGGTCGCGCGGCGTGTTCCAAACTTGTTCAGCCTCGAAATGTGGGGTGGCGCAACGTTTGATACTTCCATGCGTTTTCTTCACGAGGATCCCTGGCAGCGGCTTCGCGAGCTGCGCGAGCGCGTTCCCAATATCTGCTTCCAGATGCTACTTCGCGGCGCGAACGCGGTCGGCTATACCTCGTATCCGGACAATGTAATTGTCGAGTTCGTCCGCGAAGCTTACGCGCAAGGCATCGACATCTTCCGGATCTTCGATTCGCTCAACTCGATCGAAAACATGCGCGTCTCGATTGACGCCGTTCTCGAAACGGGCGCCGTCTGTGAGCCGGCGATTTGTTACACCGGCGACATCTTTGATAAATCGCGGCCTAAATATTCGCTGAAATACTACGTTGCCATGGCCAAGCAACTTGAGAAGCTGGGCGCGCATTTCCTGGCGATCAAGGACATGGCCGGCCTATGCAGGCCCTATGCTGCGCACCAGCTCGTGAAGACGCTTCGCGAAGAAATTGCCATCCCCATCCATTTTCATACGCACGACACCAGCGGCATTAATTCCGCCTCGGTTTTGAAAGCTGCGGATGCGGGCGTCGACGTGGCCGACGCGGCGATTGCGGCGATGAGCGCCGGCACCAGCCAGCCCAATCTTAATTCCATCGTCGCGGCTCTGCGCAACACGCCGCGCGACACGAAGCTCGACATCGACGCGCTCAACGAATGCTCCGATTATTGGGAGACCGTGCGCACTTACTATTTGCCGTTTGATTCAGGCTCAAAGGCCGGCTCGGCGCGGCTTTATCAGCACGAAATCCCCGGAGGCCAATACACGAATCTGCGCGAACAAGCCGCAGCCATGGGCCTGGGCCATCGGTGGCGTGAAGTGGAAAAAATGTATGCAGAAGTGAACCAACTCTTCGGCGACATCGTGAAGGTAACACCGTCCAGCAAAGTCGTCGGCGATATGACGCTCTTTCTCATGGCCAACGAACTGCGAGCGGAAGATCTGCTCAAGATGGACGAAAAGCACGATCTTTCGCTTCCGAATTCCATTGTGGAAATGTTTTCGGGCGCGCTTGGCGTTCCACCCGGCGGATGGCCGCGTAAACTGCAAAAAATAATCTTGCGCGGGGCTGCTCCGCTAAAGGGCCGTCCCGGCGCTAGTCTTGAAGCCGTAGATCTAGCGGAAGCGTCGGGTGTGCTGGAGAAAAAAGTAGGCCACGTTGTTCACCGCGACGACCTCTTAAGCTATCTTCTCTATCCAGATGTCTTCGTGAAGTACGATAAATTCCGCCAGACTTATGCGGACGTGAGCGTGCTTCCCACGCCCGCGTTTTATTACGGCTTGATGTCAGGCGAAGAGATCACCGTGGAAATTGAGGCGGGGAAGACGCTCATCGTCAAGTTTCTGACGGCCAGCGATCCACATCCGGACGGGACGCGGACCTTATTCTTTGAATTGAATGGACAGCCTAGAGAGGTGAACGTGCGCGACCGCGCGCTCCGGGTCGTCGAGCGCGCGCATCCGAAGGCTGATCCCGCCGATCCGGGTCAAGTAGCTGCACCGACGGCAGGCGTGATCAGCGGAATCGCCGTGCAAGCCAATCATCCCGTGGAACGCGGCGCTAAACTTTTGACTCTCGAGGCCATGAAAATGCAATCCAATATTTACGCGCCGATTACCGGACGCGTCACCAAACTTCTTGTGACCCCCGGCCAACATGTTGAAGCTAAAGATTTGCTGGTGACGATCGCTCCGTGAGCGCTCCGAATCTTCGCAAGCACGAAGGATTTCGTTCGCGCTTCCTGAGAAACCAGCGCGACCTTATTGTCTACCTACCGCCCAGCTACGATGATCAGCCGGGCCGCAGCTTCCCGGTCCTTTATCTTCATGATGGACAAAATCTTTTTGATGGCGCGACTTCTTTCATTCCCGGAATGGATTGGCACGTCGGCCAAACCACCGACCAAGCTATCTGCTCCGGCGCAGTCGAGCCGCTCGTCATCGTCGGCATGTACAACACCAAAGCCCGCATTCGTGAATACACGCCGACCCACGTACCCAAACTCGGGGGCGGTCGCGCGGATCGTTACGCCAAATTTCTGATCGAGGAAGTAAAGCCCTTCATCGGACGCGAATACCGCGCACTCTCCGGGGCGGAAAATACCGGCATCGGCGGCTCTTCGCTCGGCGGCCTTGTTTCTCTCTACCTAGGCCTCAAACTTCCTCAAACCTTCGGAAAGATCGCAGCCCTTTCTCCTTCTGTTTGGTGGAATCAGCAGGTGATGCATCGCTTCGCACAAGCCGCACGGGTGGATCCGCGTCCGCGCATCTGGCTGGACATCGGGACACGCGAAGGATCGCGCATCGTGCAAGACGTTGAACAATTCCGCGACGTGCTCCTGCAAAAAGGGTGGCAGCTCGGGCGCGACCTCCACTACGAGCGCGTGGAAGGCGCCGAACACAACGAAGCGGCCTGGGCGCGTCGCGTGGGCCCGTTTCTGCAATTTTTGTTTCCGGCCCGCTAGAGCGAAGTATAATCCGCCCTCTATCGCGCGGCGGCGCTGGGTCGTTGTGGAATTCGGGCCACGCGAAATTCAGGGGTCCTTTAATGCCAGAGAGCCGTCCTTTCACCATCCTGTGTGTCAGCTCCTACGAAAAAGGGCAGGAGTTTCTTCGCACGTGCAAGGAGATCGGCTGCCGCGTGCTCCTTTTGACCGTCGAAAAACTCCGCGACGCCGATTGGCCCCGCGAGTCCATCGATGAAATGTTTTTCATGCCCGAAGAGCTTCCCGTGCAAGATCTGATCAACGCGGTGAGTTATGCCGCGCGCTCGCAGCCAATCGACCGCATCGTGGCTCTGGACGAATTCGACATGGAAAATGTCTCGGCCCTTCGCGAGCATCTGCGCATCCCGGGCATGGGCCTGACCACGGTTCGCTACTTTCGCGACAAACTTGCCATGCGCGCTCGCGCCAAAGAAGCCGGCATCTCCGTCCCGGAATTCGTCCATATCCTGAACTACGACAATTTGCGCGAGTTCATGGCGCGAGTTCCCGCGCCGTGGTTGCTGAAGCCGCGCTCGCAAGCCTCCGGCATCGGCATGAAAAAAATTCAAGAACCAGGCGAGCTGTGGCCCTGGCTCGATCAGCTCTGGGACATGCAATCGAATTATTTGCTCGAGCAATTCATTCCCGGGAGCGTTTTTCATGTGGATAGCGTGGCTTCGGAGCGCGAAGTAGTTTTCGCGGAAGCCCACGCTTACGGCGCGCCGCCGCTCGATACTTCACATCAAGGCGGAGTTTTCACCACGCGCACGCTTCCGCGCGACTCTCTGGAAACGAATGCACTCCTCGAACTCAACCGCGAAGTCCTCAAGGATCTGGGCTTCTTACGTGGCGTCACCCATGCGGAATTTTTGAAAGCGCACTCTGACGGCAAGCTTTATTTTCTCGAAGTAGCCGCCCGAGTCGGCGGTGCCTATATTTCAAATGTCATCGAAGCCGCCAGTGGCATAAATCTATGGCGCGAGTGGGCGCGCCTCGAAGTCGGAGCAGGGAAGGAGCCTTATGGGCTGCCGCAACCGCGCTTCGATTACGCGGGAGTGATCGTATCTCTCGCCCGGCAGGAACGTCCCGACACTTCAGCGTACAACGATCCGGAGATCGTCCATCGCATAACAAAATATCATCACGCCGGCTTCGTCCTAAAGTCTTCGACGCCACAGCGCATCGAAGAACTCCTGGACTCCTACTCAAAGAGGTTTCAAACCGATTTTCTTGCCACACAGCCCGTTCCCGAAAGACCTAGCAACTGACGAATCTGTGCGCTACACTCTGTTTGCCCCCCTACAACGTCATCAGAGTTTCACTGAAAATTGAACTGTGAGCGACGACGGCCACTGGCCAAAGGTCTAGTAACTTTCAGGAACGGCCACGCAAGTCTGCATTTGCTGTGCGCCATACTGAGGACTAAAGTTTGCAATACCCCGAGCATGAATTTGCCAGGGGTGGTGCTATCCCTTTGGGAGGGACCGATGTGGGGCAATAAGAAACCGGATACGCCGTCCGCGCCTCCGGAGCCAAAAAATTTTCCAACGAATCAGCCGCCGAAGCCCGCTCCGGCGACTTGGGAGGATAAATCCGCAATGAGTACAGATGCCATGCGTCCATTGGGTGCAACCGCGGACCGCGCCACCGCGCGGCTCGGGGCCAGCCTGCACGTGAAAGGCGAGATCTCCGGCAATGAGGATCTGCTGATCGATGGCTCGGTCGAAGGACTGATCCAGCTTGATGAGCGGAAGCTGACCGTCGGAACTACCGCGAAGGTCACTGCCGATATCATCGCCCGCGAGGTGGTGGTCTACGGCACCGTGAAGGGAAATCTTCGCGCCAAAGACCGGATCGAAATTAAGAAAGACGGCTCGGTGAACGGGGATCTGACGACCGCCCGCATCATGATCGAAGACGGCGCCTACTTCAAAGGCTCGATCGAGATCGATAAGACCGCGGAGAAGGATTCCGGCCACAATGCGTTTGCAAAAGGCCCGGCATCTCCTGTCGCCACGAAAACAATTTAACCTGGCTAAAGTTTCCGGATTCTAGCAAGCGGCGCAGATTTTCAATCTGCGCCGCTTCTCTTTTCCACCTCGCCCGGCAGCTCCTTCCGTTAAAATATTTCTTAACTTGACAACTAACGAAAGTGGATTAAAGTGAGCATGGTCATCCTCTCAAGTCTGCGCACTCGGCTCTCGTTGCCCTTTCTGCTTCCAGGACTCAAGCCGAAAATGCGTAAGGAACGCGGGGTCGTTCGATGGGTCGCCTGGGGAAAAGCGTGCCGAATCTGCTGCTCGCTCTTTTACAGACCGCCTTTTTCGGATGCGGTGGTGGTTCTTCCGGGACACAAATCCCTCCTCCTCCTCCCCCTCCTCAGCCCGATTTCTCGATCGGTTTTTCTCAAAATTCCGTGAATGTGCAGCAAGGCTCGACGAGTTCCTCAGTAAGTCTCTCCGTGAGCGCTATCAATGGCTTCACCGGCACTGTTCAAGTGACTTTTTCTGGTTTGCCTTCGGGCGTCGTTTCCAACCCTGCGAGCTCCTTTGGCGTCGCAGCGGGCTCGAGCATTCCCGTGCTCTTCTCGGCGGCGGCCGACTCAGCGACGGGAAACTCCACGATTGTTGCTACGGGGACCAGTGGCTCCCTTTCGCACCCGGCAAACCTCGGCCTCACAATTCAAACCGGGGTAGCGACCAACCTGCCGCGAACGACCTACGCAGAAACTGACTCCAGCCCCTCATTCGATGATCCGTCCGGCGAACCTCATCACCGCCATATCGCTTACGATCCCGCGCATCAACTTGTTTTCGTCGCCAACCGCGCAATGAACTGCGTCGACATTTTCTCCTCGACCACGGCCACCCGCGTCGCGGAGGTCAGTGTTCCCGGAGCAAGCAGCGCCGATCTTTCCGCGGATGGCACGACAGTTTGGGTGGGAACGGTGACGGAGCAGGTCGCCGCGATCGACACTACATCGCTCCAAGTCGAAGCGCGCTACGAGATAGCCGGCCTGCAACCTCTTCCCGATACGCTGTTCGATCGTCCCGAAGAATTGCTCGC